>JAUXTV010000107.1 GCA_030679025.1 Candidatus Woesearchaeota archaeon | reverse complement strand
AACTTTGTAACAGGTATAAGGATATTTGATGCTTCAAAAGTATTTACTGTGGATAAAGAATTATTGAGACATATTGTTGATGGAGAATTTAAAGCAATCATGGAAAAAAATGTTATTACTATAACTATTAAATTTTTAGGCATCAAACGCAATAGAATCATTCCTCTCTTCACTAGAACAGAAAATTATACCCAGCAAATAACTACTCCTGTTAGCAGCAAACACAAGATAGAAAATGCAGTTATAGAATGTCCAATTAGTGTCTAAAAAGTAAATTTTAGTATTATTTTATGAGAATAGCTACTTTACCTGGAATAGCTTGTTTTGCCTTAGGTTCTTTAGCACTGTCTGCATGCACTAGATGGAATTTAGCCCCAAATTGTTTTTCCCAAACAGATTTACTTTCTTGCAACGCATCTAACTCTTCTTCTGGAGACAAGAATATATCAGTTTTGAGAGCGCCTTTCATAAATTGCTGGACAATCTTACCAACGTCCTGGCCATGTTCTTTGTCTGCAAACTTTTTCATTAATACACTGAAGTCACGATTTTCTTCCTGATGCAATTTCTTGAACAGAGGATATTTCCATTTTTCTGCTACGAACAAAGTTATCTCCTTTGGTTTTATTTTTACTAGATTGAGGACTGCTTGGATATCAGATGTAGTATTTTCCACTAACTCTTCTGCTGCATCTATTTTTGGATTGATTTTCTTTTCATTATATTTAGGCCAGTCTTCCTGACAAACGAAACCTTTGTGCTTAGTCATTTCCCAGAGTTCTTCTGCTAGATGCGGAACAAAAGGACTGATTAATTTGATCAAGACTTCAACACTTTCTTTAGTAATTGCTGGCTGTTTTTGTAAGTAAGCGACGAATTCCATAAGCTTGATTAAACCCATATTGTAAGTCATGGATTCAATAGTTTCTGAGACTTCTTTGATGGTTTTATGCATCTTGGCTTCGATACGTTCCTCTTTAGCAGTGTATTTTGCATTCTCTATTAAAGCAACGATTTTATTTAATGCCCTAAAAGAACCTTCTACACCTTTGTCGTCCCATTCAATATCCTTATCTGGAGAAGCGACTGACATCAAGTACCAACGTCCAGTGTCTATTCCATATTTTTGAGAGATCTCATCTTGAGTAATGATATTGCCTTTGCTCTTGCTCATGACTACGCCATCTTTGTGGAGCATACCTTGGTTGAACAAATTGACAAAGGGTTCTTCTATGTCTAGCATGTTCATATCGTGTAAGACTTTGGTGAAAAATCTTGAATACAACAAATGTCCTATTGCATGTTCAGTACCTCCTGTATATTGGTTGACTGGCATCCAGTATTTTACTTTGTCTTTGTCGAATGGCGCATTATTATTATGTGGGTCGCAGAAGCGCAAGAAATACCAGGATGAATCTACAAAAGTATCCATAGTATCAGTTTCTCTTTTTGCAGGAGATTTACATTTTGGACAGTTGACATTAACGAAGTCTTTTGTCTTTGCTAGAGGATTTCCTTCACCAGTGAATTCTACTTTTTCTGGTAACTTAATAGGAAGTTCTTCTTCTGGAACAGGAACTATACCACATTTTGTGCAATAGACCATAGGAATAGGTGTTCCCCAATATCTCTGACGAGAGACTAGCCAATCGCGCAATTTGTAATGTTGCTTTGCTGCTCCTATTTTCTTTGCCTGTAATTCTTTGATGACTGCTGATTTTGCTTTTTGTGTACTTAAACCATTGAAGCTGCCAGAGTTGATGAGAATACCATTGTCTGTGTACGCTGTCGATCTATCGAGTATTTTTTCAAGAAGCTCTGGAAATTCTCCCATGCCCATGTTAGAGGTTCTGAAATGTCCTTTATTTTCTATTTCTATGAGTTGACCATCGAGTTCTTTTTCATATAATTTTGCTGAATCAATGTGATGTTGTGCATCGTTTGAAATAAAAATTATGATCTCATCAACAAGCTTCTTTATTTCTTTATTTATTTTAAAGTCATATAATGCTTTAACACGATCATGACTCGATATCTTACCTGGTGCGACAAGAATCAATTTTTTTATTTTTCTTTTTGTTTCTCCTAACCATCTTACTAAAAATGCTGTTCCTGCACTATGGCCTATTAAAACGCTTTTTTCATTTACTTCTGTTTTTTCAAATTCTCTTTTCCAATCTGCATAATCTGGTAGCCATGATTTAGGCATCAAAGGAAGAGTCACTTTATAACCACATTCTTCTAATTTTTTCTTCGTCCATACATACCAAGGTTTTTGATTTTGTGGTATATCACTAGGTTCTTTACTCTGATCTTTTTCTGGAGAACCATGTACTAGAACACAGTTAAGACCTTCTTTTTGAATAACTGTTTTTATAGGTAAGTTATATTTTTTAGCGAATGCAAAATCACGTTCATCATGAGCTGGGACACTCATAATAGCACCAGTACCATAATCTAGCAAAATGAAATTTGCAATATAGATTGGCAGTTCTTCTTTTGTTAATGGATTGACAGTATATTTTCCAATGAAGAGTCCTTCTTTCTCTTGGTCTTCATCGCCGCGCTTGAAGCGTTCCTTGATAACTACTTTATTAATGAATTCATGCACTTGCGCCTGATAACTTGTACCTTTGACTAATTCTAAAACTTGTGGATGTTCTGGTGCAAAAATAATACAATTCACACCATAAATAGTATCTGGACGTGTGGTAAAAACTTCAATTTTTTCTTTGGAATCTTTGACAGGGAAGAAAATAGTTGCACCTTCGCTTTTTCCAATCCAATGGGACTGCATTGTTCTAATTCTTTCTGGCCAACCAGCTAACAAAGATAAATCTTGCAACAAACGCTCAGCATAGTCAGTAATTTTGAAGAACCACTGCTCCAACTGTTTGATTGAGACTTCATTATGACAACGCCAACATTTTCCTTGCTCCACTTGTTCATTAGCTAAGACAGTTTGACAGGAGTTACACCAATTGACTGGGGCTTTTTTCTTATAGGCGAGACCACGTTCATAAAACTTCAAGAAGAACCATTGATTCCACTTGTAATAGTCTGGATAACAAGTTGCTAAAACTCTGGACCAATCATAACTCAAACCGAGAGCTTTGGACTGCTGAATATATCCTTTGATAGCGATGTCTGTAAAGACTTTAGGATGAGACTTGCTTTTGATTGCTGCATTTTCTGCTGGAAGACCGAAGGCATCATAGCCCATGGGCTGCAAGACATTAAAGCCGAGCATGCGTTTGTGACGAGCTACGATATCACCAATAACATAGTTTTTAGCATGACCCATATGCAGGGAAGTTCCAGAAGGATAAGGAAACATCTGCAAGACATAAGATTTTTTCTTCTTGCTGTCTTCTTTGACTTCGAAGATTTTCTTACTTTCCCATTGAGACTGCCATTTCTTAGCTATGTGATTGAAATCCATAAGGAAGATGATTTTATGAGATTATTTAAATGTTAGGATTTATTCATTTTGTATATTGTTGTGTTTTAGTATGACAGTCAATACTAGCGCTTAGAATCATCAAACACTTATTTTATTTTTTAATAGCCTCAAGCTCCTGATTGTTTTAGAACAAAATTGCTCTACTTCATGCTCTTTTAAATCTTTAAATCGCAGATCCACATTTCTAAAAGCATTTTTAAACAATTTTAGAGCATCTTCGTTTACTATCACCGCTATAAACTCTTCTATCAAATGAATAACGTTTTTGTTAGATCTAAAAGTAGATATATTAATATGAGTTATTAAGTGCGCTATATCATAGAGGTCTTTGAACTCTCTTCTTTTGATGAACGTCACCATTTTCGTGATAAATAGTCTTTCTGGAGAATAATACAATAATTCTCCTTTATTATAAAGATTTTCAGGTATTTTAACAAAATCAACATCTATTTTTGTATGGAACGTTTTATATGTTTCTATTTGTAGTTTCATATGATATCTTTTGGTAGCAGCTAATCCACTCTTGCCTTTTGAGAATTCTTTAAGAATCTTTTTTTGTTTTAGCTTTTCCAGAATGTTGATAAAATACGCCTCTATTTTTTTATAGTCTTTTAGATAGGATATATCCACATCAAAATCTAGATCCTCAGATTCACGATGATGATTGAGATACAATAAAGATAACGCTGTACCTCCTTTAATGACAAGCTTATAAGGATTATTTTTTTCCATTTCATTCAGAAATTTTTCTAAAATCGTGAGTATTCTTGGCATTCAGACTCCGTATTTTGCGTAATTAATTATTTCTGGTTTTTGTATATATGACTTAAACTTAACATAATTTTTTATAAAGAGATTTCCATACCTAGATATCATTTGTTTCCATACATTTTCCGCGTAGGTATTTTTTATTATTTTTATATCTTTTATTATTTGCT
>JAUXTV010000100.1 GCA_030679025.1 Candidatus Woesearchaeota archaeon | reverse complement strand
TTTCTTGCTGTGGTCTTCTAAATACAACATCTGAAAGTTCAGGTGATTGTTTTGGGTGAAGAATATGTGCATATGCTTTACCTAAGTCTGCTCGTAAAACTTCGTTCATTTTTCTGCGCATATCTACAACAGTTTCATCTTCTGTAATAGTGATAACTGGTTCCCAATATAAGTCTCCTTCATCTAAACCAGGAACTACTTGAAATAAACTAATAGTAATTTTATTAATGCCGTTGCGTACAGCCCATTCAGTATTGCTACTTCCACGTAAGCGAGGTAAAACACATCCGTGATGAACATTAAAATAAGAAGGTCCTGCTTTGAGCATATGTTCGGGAATAATTTTAGTATAATAACACATCATAACTGAATCTGGTTTAGTTTGTTGTACTAAAGCTTCTATATCTTTATTATTATCTGTTTTATGAATAGGAAGATTGTGTTGTTGTGCTAATTTTTCTACTGGTAACCCATCTGGATATAATCTGCGATGCCAATGTGCATCAGCCGGAGGAGTTACAACACCTACAATAGTAAAAGAACCATGTTTGATCAAAGAGTCTAGACCAGGCTCTCCATTAAATCCATAACCTATGTACAAGATCTTGTCTTTCTGAGGCATAGGAAAAAAAGAGAAACCACGTTTATAAACCTTTCTAGTTACTCCTTAAGAGTAGAAATTATTGAGAAGATTGTAAGAGAAAAGAGGCATAAGTATTCTGTAAAAGAATCGCAATAGTCATAGGACCAACGCCACCAGGCACAGGAGTTATAAAAGAGGCTTTAGCGCTGACTTCTTTAAAGTCTACATCACCAACAATACCTTTAGCTGTTTTGCTAATACCAACATCAACAACAACTGCTCCCTTTTTCACCATGGAAGGTTTGATGAAAGCAGGTTTGCCAACACCGCTAATTAAAATATCAGCTTGAAGAGTAAGTGCTTCTAAGTTTTGAGTGTATGCATGACAAACAGTAACTGTAGCATTTCTCTGAAGCAAAAGTAAGATTAAAGGTTTACCAATAAGAATACTATGATTAATGATAACTACATGCTTTCCTTGGAAAGGAATTTTATAAAAATCTAGTAAAGCAATAATGCCTTTTGCTGTGCAAGAAACTAATTCTTCTTTGCCTAAAGCTAGAGTGCCTAGTTGAAAAGGAGTCATACCATCAACATCTTTCTTTGGATCAATAGCAGACAAGATCTTAGAGGAGTCAAGTGATGGAGGAAGAGGAAGCTGCACTAGAATGCCTGTCACTGAGACATCAGTATTCAAAGTAGTAATAGTTTTGATGAGTTCTTGTTCAGAAATAGTAGCAGATAATTGTTTTTTTGAAGAAAGGATACCTACATTTGCACATGCTTTCTCTTTGGTGTTGACATAAAGAGTAGAAAGAGGATCATCTCCAACAAGCACAGCTACTAAATGAGGTTTTTTCTTGAGACGTTGTATTTTTTTCTTGAGTTCTTGCTGTAAGTGTTGTGCTACTTTTTTTCCATCCAAAAGTGTAACAGTCATTAGTAATTTAACTCCTTATAAATAGGAAATTGTTGAGCAAGTTTTTGCACTTGTCTGTGTATTTGTGTCAATTTCGTGTCATCGTTGCTGTTTTGTATCACTTCATCGATCCATTGTGCTATCATTTCCATATGTTCTTCTTTAAGACCGCGAGTAGTGACTGCTGGTGTGCCTAGGCGTATGCCTGAAGGGTCTAAGGGTTTTCTAGTATCTTCTGGAATAACATTTTTATTCACAATTAGGCCTACTTTTTCTAAAGAGTCTTGTGCTTGCCTTCCTGAGATATTTTTATTGGTTAAATCTATGAGGAGTAAGTGATTTTCTGTACTTCCAAAGACAATAGTGAAATTTCTTTTGAGTAATGCTTTGCATAAAGCTGCTGCATTTTTTTTGATTTGTTTTGCATACTGTCTAAATGCTGGTTGTAATGCTTCTTGAAAACAAACTGCTTTTGCTGCTAAAGAGTGGGGATGTGGTCCTCCTTGTAATCCTGGGAAAACTGCCTTATCAATTAGAGATGCAATCTTTTCTTTGCATAAAATAAGACCACCGCGTGGGCCTCGCAAAGTTTTATGAGTAGTTGTAG
>JAUXTV010000097.1 GCA_030679025.1 Candidatus Woesearchaeota archaeon | reverse complement strand
CAGCCCATAATTTATGAACGTCATGTTGCTGTCGTCCTTGCAGTCTCTCAAGATTCCTTAACTACAGGTGTTAAGCTAGAACGAACTCAAACACTTCTTCAGGATCTTTCCATTTATATGGCAAAAGCTGGAGTTGATGTTGCGGCTCGAAGACAATCTCTTTTAGCAGAAGTACTTAAAAAATTACAAAATAAAGCACCCCAAGAACCTCTAGAGATTAGACTCTAAATTTCTCTTTTTTGTTTTTCCAGAAAAGCTTAAATAGCTTATTCCTGTTGCAAATCATATGTTACGCACTCATGCTTGCGGTGAAGTTTCTGAACAAGATGTTAGTAAGACTGTTACTCTTTGTGGCTGGGTAGATACTTTACGAGTTTCTGGAAAGATTTCTTTTTTGCTCTTACGAGATAGAACAGGCATTATTCAAATCTTCTTAGACAAGACTTTAACCGAGAAATATCAACATGAACTGAAAAAAGAATCTGTTGTGTTAGTAGAAGGTTTAGTCAATAAACGTCCAGACAATCAAGTCAAACGAGAAGAAAAAACTGGAAGCATTGAGATTGCTGCCAAGCATATAGAACTTCTTAGTGCTGCTGAGACTCCGTTACCTATTGATGTTGTTGCTGAGACTACTACCAATATTGACAAACGTTTAGATTATCGCTTTCTGGATGTACGACGAGAAAAAGTCAAAAATATTTTTATGATTAGATCTAAAGTTTACAGCAAGACCGTTGAGTTCTTTGACAAGGCTGGTTTTGTTGCTATTCAATCTCCACGATTGACTGTCTCTGGCGTTGAATCTGGCGCTGAAGAATTCAAGATTCCTTATTTTGGCAAAACCGCTTCACTAGCGCAATCACCACAAGTGTATAAACAAATGTTTGTTGTATCTGGACTAGAGAAAGTATATGATATTGGTCCAATATTTAGAGCTGAGAAGTCACATACTACTCGACACTTAACTGAATTCATAGGCATTGATATGGAAATGGGATTTATCCAAGATGAAAACGATATTATGGCTGTTGTTGAAGACTATCTGAAATTTTTATTGGCTGAACTTAAACGAGTTTGCAAAGAGGAGTTAGAACATCTTGGTGTTACTATCAATGTTCCAAAAACCATTCCTAAAATGACTCTAACAGAAGCTAGAACAATTCTCAAAGATCATGGAAAGATTTTACCTGATAATGAAGACTTGGATGCAGAAGGCGAACGGATTATTGGAGAATATGTGAAGAAAAGACATAACTGTGATTTTGTGTTTATGCTAGAATATCCTTGGGCAAAACGACCTTTTTACCATATGCGTCCTGAAGGGAATAAAAAAATAACGAAATCATTTGACTTACTGTTTAATGGTGTTGAAATTGCAACAGGTGCACAACGAGAGCATCGACTTGAAATCTTAGAAGCACAGGCAAAAGAGAAAGATATTGATTTTTCGAAGATGACTTTTTACAGAGATATTTTCAGATATGGATGTCCGCCTCATGGGGGCATTGGCATGGGTTTGGATAGAATTACTCAACGACTGTTGAACTTAGATAATATCAGAGAAGCGATTTTATTACCAAGAGATCCTGAACGATTGACTCCTTAAATTGAAAGAGCTACCTAAAACCCAAACATTTATATATTAGCTAATCATTATTAGTTATTACTTCATATCTATAGGTTATTACTATGCAAGAACTTGAACATGCACCCAATTTGAATACAGTAATTATGGTAGAAGAGACTCTCAAAAACATGCAAGAAAGCGTGATAACTGTTGCCGCATTAAAGAAAAAACTACCAAAGCAAGTAAATCATACTACTTTGATGACTATTCTTTATTATTTAGAAGAAAGCAATAAAATCGCGGTAAGTTTGAAGGGTATTACTTGGATTCACAACAACAATCCCCAACTCAGAAAAGCTATTTCACAAGGTTTGACCATTTGAAAAAGAATATAGTGATCAAGCTTTCTCCGGAAGCTGAAGAAGTGTATAAGTTTCTCAAACAAGAATTTGAAGAAGTCATTGCATCAGGCAGAAAAAGAACTCCCGAAGTACAGATTTTTGAAAGATTCGAACAGAAAAAAGAGCTCATCAGACAAGACATGCATTATGGTGAGCCTGTAGCTAAAGACAAGATTCCCTCTACATATAAAATCAAATATGGTATTACTAATTTATTCTGGGTAGAGCTTCCTCATTTTTGGAGAATGTTATACTCTTTAGTCGATGGAGAAAGTGAAATTGAGATAATCGCCTTTGTTCTCGACATCATAGATCATGAGGATTATAATAAAAAGTTTGGCTATAAAGGACATTAAGTCCAAATTAGTTAAATTCACTTCTTACAGAGCGTAACTAAACTATTTAAACTCTACTAGAAAAAAGAATCACATGCCTACTACACTTCTTGTCTTGGATGGTTTTCCTGATAGAGAAGAAAAGTTAGCTGCAATCAAAAGATATAAGTGTGTTGATCAAGCAGTTATGTTTTATAGAACTAATGACCTTATCCATTCACGAAGAGTGTTATGGCACCTTGAAGCAGCATTGCCCGATATTCAAACTGTGTATGGTGATCATTTTAGAGTGGATTTTGCTCGAGTCGAAGCTTTAGTGCATGATGATGCTGAACTTCTTGTAGGAGATGCACAGTTACATGCCAAAGAAAATATGAATCCTGATGAACTTGCAGCTTTGGATCGTAAAGAAAGAGCAGCTATTACTCAAATGGTCGAGCAATTTACTCCGCTCATGAACGGCTTTTCTTATAGAGATCTATTGCTTGCTGCCAAAGACAAACCTTGTTTAGAAGCACAGTTCGTTTCTTTTTTTGATAAGATGGATGGTGCTGGCGAAGCCTGGCATGAAGTCTTTGCAGGGAATCCTTATTTTTTACGTCCTGCAGGAGGACAAGGAACAGATCAAGGATATGTGCGACGCTTAAATGCATTTCCTCAAAAATATTCACAGATGCAACCTTTCTTTCAACAATTTCCAAACTATCTCCCACAACCTTTTGATTTTCCAACAGCTATGGCAAGAGGAAGACCGCATACATGCGAATCTCTACAGCAAGACAGTGGCTATCCGCCCTATGAACGATGGAAAAGAACTGTTATGGAATGTGAAGGTCTTGATTTGTTAGTTACACAAATAGAATTTCCTTGATAGTAATCTTTTTAAACAATTTACCTTATTAGTTCTATGCTTGACACACTTTCCTTAGAATATCGAGCTTGCAAAGATCCAGTCATGGTGGATGGTCAACCTCTCAGTTTAGATCAGCTTAATACTTTGTCAGTCGCTGACTTAGTTGATAAAGAAGTGTGTGTTCTTGGTTATTTTTTAAAGATATCTTCGCAAGCAGATTGTGTCCGTGTAGTCGTCATTGAAGATTCACCTGCTGTTAAAGAAGCAATGTTTTATTATTGGGGTGATAATATATATGATCGACAAACCAGAGCTTATGACCTTCTTGATGGCTTTCTTTATGAACTAACAGAAGGGAGTGATTTTGAGGAATGTGAAGGTGAGTTTTATGAACCAAAACCAATAATAATTGTTGGTCATCTTCTTGGAGAATATCAAAGAGGAAGAAATCCTGTAATTCTTAATAATCAAGTAACTGGTTTAGAAGAACTCATGCGATTATCTGCTAATGATCTGTGTGGTAAAGAAATTTTAATAAGAAAATCCTCTGGAGATCACTTCGTAACTGTAGATAGTCTTCATAATGGAACATTAGAAGTAAGATTGTTAAGTACATTTGAAACTGTGCCTGTTCTCTGGAATGAAGCATATCCCTCTGCTTATGAATTACTAGACTACTTAGCTAGTCTTCCCTATCAGTCAGAAGATTTTGTATGTCTTATTTAGCACTATCGGAAACTTTAAAAATCTCTTCAACACTCTCTTATTTATGGAATTCGTCTTTGTAGATTTACACAAGGCTTTGTACCTCTTTTGCTTTAATAGGTAGTCTCTTTCTTTCACCATAAATCTTATAATCTATCACTTAATCACTAGGAGGACTAACCATGACATTCATTAGCATACAAGAAGCATTAACCAAAGGCAAAGGAACAGTAGCTATCAGAGGCTGGATTTATAGAGAAAGAGGTAGCAATGAATTCAAATTTATTGTTGTACGAGACTCAAGCAACATTATTCAATGTGTTTTCAAGAAAGAGAAATTCTCTCCAGAGGACTGGGATGAACTGGATAAACTCACTGTAGAAAGTTCGATGACTGTAGAAGGAATACTCAAGGAAGACAAACGAGCTCCGACAGGCTATGAGCTCCAAGCAGAGAAGTTTACTGTTGTTCAACGAGCAGAACCTTTTCCTATTACGAAAGATCAGAGTGCAGAATTTTTATTAGATGTCAGACACTTGTCTATTAGAAGCAGAAGATTAGCTGCAGTGATGAAAATCAGACATACTGTGATGAAAGCATTCAGAGCATATTTTATGTCCCAGAAGTTTTTAGAGATGGCTCCTCCTATTTTTACACCCAATGCTTGTGAAGGCGGCAGCACTTTGTTTGAAGTGAAATATTACAAAGAAAAAATGTACTTGACGCAGAGCTGGCAATTGTATGCAGAAGCAGCTGTTTTTGCACTGGAAAGAATTTTTTGCATCTCGCCTTGTTTTAGAGCAGAGAAGAGCAAGACCAGCAGACACTTGTCAGAATTCTGGATGGCAGAAATGGAAGCAACTTGGATTGGACTTCCGGAATTGTTAACTTTTGCAGAAGACTGTGTCAGTCATGTTGTCCAAACTGTGTTGCAAGAGAATGCAGAAGAGTTGAAAATCTTAGAACGTGATGTTGAAAAGTTGAAAAAGATTAAAGCTCCTTTCTATAGAAAGACCTATGCTGAAGTTTTGAAAATTCTAGAAGAGAAAGAAGGATTAAAAATTCCTTTTGGCAAAGATCTCAGAACTATTGAAGAAGATTTAGTCATGAAACACTTTGACAAACCTTTGATGGTTACGAACTATCCGAAAGAAATTATGGCCTTCTACAAGAAGAGAGATCCTAAACAGCCAGATACTTGCTTGTGCTTTGATATGCTGGCTCCTGAAGGTTATGGAGAAATCATTGGTGGCAGCGAACGCGATACTGATGTCAAAGAATTAGAAAAAGCCTTGAAGAAAGAAGGCGAGAAGATTGAAAACTACCAATGGTATTTGGACACTAGAAGATATGGCAGTGTGCAACATGGCGGCTTTGGCATGGGCGTAGAACGTGTTGTTTCCTGGATTTGTGGATTGGACAACATCAAGGATGCGATTCCTTTCCCAAGAACTATGATCAGGTTTAAACCTTAATTTTTTTATTCTAGAGGGAGCGTATCTTTTGTTCCCTTTATTCTTTTATTCAACAACATTTCCAATAAAGCCATGCGCATATATAATCCATTTTCAGCTTGACGAAAGTAAGCAATTCTCGGATCGTTTTGTTCCATCTCCAGAGGAATAGCAATTTCTTCGACATGAGGCAAGGGATGCAAGATGCGAGCTGTTGGCTTGATGAGGAACATTTTATCTGGTGTCAAGATATATTTTCCTTTGCCATTTTCATATTCTTCCTGATTCATGCGTTCTTTTTGAATGCGAGTCAAATAAATAATATCTGCTTCGGGCAATACTTTATTTAAATCAACTTCTTCTTTCCAGGAGATTTGATGACGATCTAAATATTCCTTAATGTCGTCACCTATCTTTAGATGTTCTGGAGAAACAAAGATAATTTCAATATTTTTGCATTTTCCAAAGAGATAACTCAGAGAACGAGTAGTTCTTCCGTGAGCTAAATCACCCACCATAACAATTTTGAACTTGTCTATACGTCCTAACTCACGATAAATAGTGTACATATCTAACATTGCTTGTGTTGGATGCTGTCCTTTGCCATCGCCTGCATTAATAACTGGGATGGGGCTGATAGCAGCTGCACGTTTAGCCATGCCTTCCTCAAAATGACGAATCACAATAGCGTCTGCATAAGATCCTATAACACGAACGGTGTCTTCCATGGACTCGCCCTTGACTGCTGATGAAAATTCTTTCGCATTTTCAGTTGTAATGACTTGACCGCCCAGCTTTAACATAGCAGATTCAAAACTGAGACGCGTTCTTGTACTGGGTTCATAGAATAAAGTGGCTAATATTTTTCCTCTTAACAACTCATGTGATCCTTTGCGCAAGTGGTCAGCACGCTGAAACAACGTTAACATCAAGGACCTGTCGACTTGCTGGGACTCTATAAAATGCTGTAACATCCAAAAAAATTACAGTAGCCTCCATCTATAAAAGGATTCATCTTCTTCATCATATAGATTTTATTACTCCGGTAGCGTAATTATTTTCTCCATCTTAGAAAGCTTTAAAAAGCAGTGCATACTTCCAGACCCATTCAAGGTGTTGCCTCATGGATATAGAAGAATACTTACGACAAAAACGCGAACTCGAAGCAAAAAAAGAGATGCTTGAAGCCAAAGAAAAAGTAGTGGATCACGATAAGGAACGTTTCAAGAAAGAACAACGCGCTAAAATCTATGCTGAACATGGTGTAAACCCTAAACATATTGCAACTCCTGAAACTCATGAGCATACACCTGCACATAATTATCGCGCTCCCTCTTCTGGACCTGGTATGTGGAATACTCTCTTGCTTTTTTTGATCCTTATCTTACTTGCAGTGACTTATTTTATACCTCGTTTTGGCGAAGAACAGATTCGCAATATTGTTTCTGATGAGGGCGGCAGCAAAACTATAGATCCTAAAGAAAATGAACCTACTACGCCTTCCTCAACAACTACCTCTACTACAACTAATAACACAACTACTTCCTCGTCTTCTTCACAAACATCTGATGGACCTCTCTTTAGCTTATTTGTAAGAGATGATGAAGAAGGACAATTTGATAAACTTGGTAAGATTGATGACGAAATTTTAGTTTTGAATATAGAAAGTGGTCCTAAATATTATGAAGACTTCACACTCCAATTCAACAACAAAGAACTTGAACCTATTATGTGCAAGCTTGACAGAGATATCGAAATAGATACTGACTTCGACGGCACAATAGATATTAGAGATTCAGACGTTGATCGTTTTAAGATTGAAATGGATCCTAAAGGAACTAAAAGCATTAACTCCGATGTTGTACCAGGTACTGTTGAAACTGGCACTTATGAAGGCACTGGAGATATTCGCGCAACTTATGAAGCTCGCTGTTACTTCTGTTTAGATGAAGATTGTAATACTATTGATGAAGATGCCGAGAGTATCCAAGAGGCATTCTTCCGTGTATGGATCAATAAAGAAGACTTCTTTAATTCCACCAATAGCACAAATTAATTACTTAAAGAAATTAATAATAGTATCAATAACTGCTTTAGTCATGTCTGTATAGAAATAGAGTCCTAAAACTATAACAATAACCAGTAAAGTAATAATCCATTTAAGCATACTTTTTTATTTCTTCTTCTGTATTTAAAGTTATTTGAACGCGTCTAAAGAGAATTGCTTGTGTTCTTTGAGAAGATCTTCGAAGTTTTTCCCTAAAACTACTAAAATACTATCTGCAATAGGCTGCAATTGTTTGGCAATATAATGTTCATAATCTATAGGACTAGTGTGTGCTTCTAGAGGTTCAGGACCGTCAGTAGTGTGCACATATTCTATAATGCCTGTAGCTGTTCTGCCTATTTTTCTTGCCGCCTTAATATGAGGAGGGGTAGTTTTGGTATAGGCATCAACTGATTTTCTAATCCCTTTTCGATACACTAACAGATCATCGTATTTTCCTTCCTTGAGATCACGGACAAAGGAACGAATGAAATTCACGATTTCTTTATCATGGAAGACTCGATCTAATAATTCTTGCTGAAACTTCTTTGCTAGATTTGTCCAGTCTCTTCTGACAGTCTCTAGACCGACGTAGATAATTGCTTCTTTGCCATCTGCTTCTACCAAACCTGCATATCTCTTTTTCGCACCCTCTTCTTTTTTACGGACATGGGGTAGGAAGAATTTCTTGAAAACTTTTTCAAACTGCACTTCTAAGAAACTTTTGAGCTTGTATTCTTTCTTGATATATTCTGTAAAATATTTGTTGAGTTTGTTTTGTATGTCTGCACCTGTCTTTTTTGTTTTTTCATAGTCTTTCTCTTGTGGATTGATAAACAGAGAATCTGTATCTCCATAAATCACACTATGTCCCCACTCTTGCACTTGGCTTGCAGCCTGCTGAATAAAGAAACGACCGAAAGAAGTAATTGCATTTGCCATATCCAAAGAATAAAATCTGCAGGTAGGGTTTGCCATGACTCCAAAAATGCTATTCATCATGATCTTAATCGCATAAGTACCTAACTTATCTTTTCTTTTTTTTGCAGCATCTCGCTCTTTCCAGAGTTGTTGAATTAAATGAGGTAAAACGCCCTCTTCTCTCTTAAAACATGCACCATTGGGAGCTTCAATCAAATCTTTTTTGTTTTTTGCTTTATTTGCAGGAACAAATCTGTAAGGATCAATGTTGAAGGTTCGCATGATGGAGGGATATAGACTTTTAAAATCGAAGACAATGACATTATCATAAATCCCTGGCTGTGGTTCTAAAACATAACCGCCTTTGATGCGTTCATCTCTCTCAAGATTTGCAGATGAAGGCGCAACTACTTTTATTTCCTGCAAGGCTTTCAAATAGACTGAGTCTAAAGCTGCTATAGAACCTTGGACTCGATCTAGAGGCAAGCGCGTCAATAAAGAACGTCGAATAGTGAGATTTAATGCGTCTGATTTTTCTATGACATCGTAGGCTAACTTTGCATCTTTCAAATTATAATCAATCAAGAGTTGTGGATCTTTATCAAATGCAACTTCGATTTGATCATGTCTATTGGGACCAGAAAATATTTTTCCCTCGCCAACAAACATCTTAGAAGCAGTCTCTAGCTTGTAATCATCTAATTTTATATGGGACATCTTGAGCAAGTGGATACCGTCTAACACCATTCTTCCAGGAACATCTGCTGATGAGTCTTTGAAGAATGAATCACTAATGCGCAACTTAGAAGGCTTATTGATACGACCCAGACGGAATTCTATCTTGTTTTTCTTGAAACGATCCTGCAAATACTTGAGATCAAAGTCAATAAAATTCCAGCCTGTGAGAATATCAGGATCTATTTCCATTACTAGCTCTTGAAATCTTTCTAAGAGTCTTTCTTCATTAGGGATAGCTTCTGCATTCTTGAAATTTCCTTTTTTCTTGATCAGTACTTTCTGAAAAGTTGGAGTGTATAACCCAATAGCGTAAAGATCTCCAGCAAGCTTATCAGTTTCAATATCGATAGACAAGACCTTGAGCTTGGGAAAATACTCCTGTACTGATTTTAAAGCAGGCTCTAGATACATCCGATCGATGGTTCCTTCTGCTGGTCTTTCAAAGTCTCCTTCAATGTCTATTGCACCTTTGAGATCCTTGTCAATAAGAAAACGATTCACATAACGAATATCAGCTTCGTAACAGATAATGCCTGCATCAACAAAAAGATCACGAACCAGAGGAACGTCTTTCGACAGATCAAGAGTGATTTTAGTCATAGGCTCATCTTGGAAGTTCTTGAAATCTGTGTCTGAGAACTCTACTCTTTCTATCTTCTCTGCTTTCTTACGATCTGCTGTTTTAATATAGAAATAAGGACGGAAGTGATTGATTGCCAAGAAAGTTTCACTGTTTTCTAGACGGCCAAAGAGATAGACATACTGCTTGTTATCTTTGACTTCTGAAGAGAGATAGACGATGAATCCTTTCATAGAAAAAAATGGTTGTACAAAGTTTATAAGCTTTCTTTAGCTCGAAGAGGCTTTGCCCGACAAGTCCATAAAAAGTAAGACTTCTCAGGCAGGATAGGTAGTTTTCGGGCAGAGTTATATTGGTTTTGCAATAGCATAAATCACCCACGAGTTTGATGGAGATCCAGTCATCATAATAACATTTCCACCACTAATTGTAGCTTCTAGATATCTTTCTCCTATAATCTGATTATGACATCTCATACCAAAAATAGGAGAACCAGCATCAATAAACCCTGTTGCATTATTTCCTAATAATATACTACCAGTCAGTATTTGAGCAGATGTTTGACCTATTGTGAATGTAAGTTGTTGTGGAGTTCTTCCAGCACCAACTTGTCCTCTAACTTCATTCATTTTGTTTTCTAATCTATCATGACATTCACGGCAAATATCTTTAATTAAGTTTTCTGCATCATCTGTCCCATTATAACTTTGTGCGATGATATGATGATTTGTTAATTCTTTATTTTGGCAACAGAAAAGACAAATACCGATCATCTGGTTTTTAACCCTTTCTTAATCAAGTCGATCACAGCTTCATTATTATTATTCAAGCCTTTATCGATCCTGTATTTTAGCACCTCATTCCAGAGGACATCTTCACAATCAAGGATCAGCTTTTTTGCCATATATTAACGATTGTTAATAGTTATATATAAATACTTCTATACTTTAAACTGTATTCATAAACTATGAATTGGAGTCGCTATAACTATAAAAAGGCGTTCCAATTCGCTGTAAGAGAAATGGAGGTGGAGTATATGCAATGCCCGAACTGTAGCAGTCAATTCAATGAAGGGGGAGCGACCGAGCGACACAAAGAGTGGAGCAAAGCTCAGCAACACCAAGAACAAAACAAAGAAATGATTAAGGAACAAGAAGTGATTCCACGATTCCTCTCCTTAATAGCCCAAGGAAAAACAGAGCATCTGGCTAAGTTATATGAAACGATGGAAGAGGCAGGATATTTCAACTCCACGATAGTCCACTAAACTCATTATTTCTTTCTAGAATTATGGGCTTGGTCAATAATCTCTGGTCTTATGAAGAATAAGAATTTTAACACATCTCCTAGATCAGTTTTTGATCCTAAAGCCTGAGAATGAGTCATTGCCACTTTATGTCCTGTGATAAACTTCGCTGGATTAACAGTGATTATTTTCCTACTGCCTTTAATAACTTCTTCTTTTTGGATAGGATCCAAGGCTAAGATTATTACATGACCTCTAAAGCTATTATTCTTTGCAGTTTCAGCGATGCAGTTGTCAGCATCGTATCCAGCAACACCAGATGTAGAATAATCTTTTTCAACCATGGTATAGAAATGAGGGGCTTGTTTGTCGCTGATATGTTTTCTTATTTTATCTTCAATTGGTTTTGCTAAAATTATTTCTACCTTATTTTCTACCTTAAGATTTACAAGAAGTTCGTAAGCCTCTCGAGCTTCAAGAGCACCATCATAAGAAGCATTTTTGTTAACAATAGCAAAAAAAACTTTAAAATCAGGGATTATCAGAATCGCCATCTATGTCACTCTTTTCATCCCCCAAACTTAAAAGATGTTCAACGTAGTTATCAACAACTATGGCGGTTCTTTTCAAGGTTGGATTTGTCGTCTGTATGGCTACTAAACCTTCTGGCACAGTAATCCCTAGTTCTTTCTTCTCTTCTGCGCTGAGATTACTTGCTTTTACATATTTTACATCAATTATAGCCATGGGTATCACCGCCTCTTTCTTGTTTATAAGTTTAACTTATATTTAAACCTAATTATTGTGGTTTCCTAAACCATCTCTAATAGTTATTAACGATTATTAACTATCATTAATAGAAGGATTTATATATAAGTTAGTATTAGTGATTATTAATAACTATTAACAAGCAAAGGAGTTGACCAGAATGCAACAAGAACACACTGACCAAAGAAAGATACGAGGACTAGAATTAGCACAAACAACACGCATCATCCAAACACAACAAGGAGACTGGAACGTTCCCAGTTCTTCTGGTAAAGGCTACTACGTTGTTAAGAGCAGAGGCGTAGGAGCTGTATGTAATTGCCCCGACTACGAGTTGAGAAAGTCAAAATGCAAGCATATCTGGGCA
>JAUXTV010000096.1 GCA_030679025.1 Candidatus Woesearchaeota archaeon | reverse complement strand
TTATGGAATATAGCCCTGAACAAATCAAAAGAGTTTTAGTAGAAGGAGGAGGAACTATTGACGCTATTATTACCCAGATGCAAGTCAAACGCTTAGTTATTGATAGCATTACTTCTTTTGCACTTCTATTCCAAGATCAATTAAGCCAAAAAGAATCTGCTTTAGCCTTATTCGAATTAATCAACAATTGGGGATGCACAGCTTTACTGACTTCACAAGCAACACAAATTAGTCCTGATGATTTAACCTCACAGTTAGAGTTTGAAGTCGATGGCATTATTCTTTTATATCACTTTAAGAAACAAGGAATACGCCAGCGCGCTTTAGAGATTCTTAAAATGCGCGGCACTAAAACTGCTGAGAAAACTGTCAAATTAACTATTGATGAACAAGGCGTTAGAATAGACCCTAAGACTATTGTGATGGTTTAGGTCTTCTTATTAAAGAAACATACCATACTACTATTATAACAGCTATTATTCCTATAGTGTAAAAAGCGTACGTCAAAGTCTTTGATCGTGATTGCCCACAAATATCATTATTGCAGATGCCCGCAATACACTCAAAATCATCTACACATGCTTGATTATCTACTTTTTGCGACAGCCATTCATGCGATTTCCCTTCACAAAACTTTCCTTCTTTTACTGTACCTTTAATAATACAAGCATTTTCATAAGTGCATCCCTCTTGATGCGTATATTGACATCTTTTAGGAGTTCCTTGACATGTCTCTTGAGTGCATGATTCACTATCTACACAATCCGCATCGCTCTCACATTTATCTATCTCTGTACAATCTGCATCTTGATCAGTATCACATAATTTAGGACAACACCCATCACCAGCGACACATGCGCTTATGTCAGTTCTTATACAGCGATTTGGAAATTCTGTTGTGTCGCACTTTTCAACAGTACAGGCACTAGTATCGGCACAATCTGCATCTGTATAACATTGATGTTTTGCATTGGGCTTGTTTATATTTTCAATACACCTATTACTGCTACATACTTGATTGCTGGTACTACAGCCGCAGTCTGCGCAACAGATAGTAAAATCTTCCCCACTTTCACAAACATTATTGCCACAATTAATGAGCACAGTAATATTCAAAACTGCTCTTTGTGGAGAACGTGAGAGCGCTATGATATGTACATATACTCCATTGACAAAAGTTGATTCATTAGTGATAAAATCCTGCATTACGTTTTCAAGAACACCATCTACATCTACACTAACACTATCACTGCCTGATCCAAGAACGGAAATATTTTTTCCATTCATAATAAAGCTGCCAGGAATATCTATAATAATTTTTTGATTGGCTCCTTCAACAACTCCTATTGCCGTCAAGAGAAGAAGAATCGCTAGCAGGTATTTTTTTACAGCCATTTTTTTCTCGCGAAAAAGACAATTGTTGTGAACACTGATAAAATAAGCAAACCCGTAATAATCCAGAAAGCATATGGGTGATTTTCCAAAGGAAGGGCTACATTCATGCCATATAATCCTGTAATCAAGATAGGGAATGAGACTAATGTGGCTACTAATGTGATTGATTTAACAACATTATTGATACGATTTGAGGTGTTTGTTACGTAGATCTCTACAATAGATGTTAATCGTTCTCGCAATACTTCTATAGAATCTATAGCCTGCATAAGCTCCACTTCAATTTCTGCAAACAATCCTTTTTCTTTGATTATTGGAAGGTCATTCATCATAACAGAGAGGACATCTCGATCACCTATGCAAGCTCTTCTAAAGTAGACAATTTTTTTCTTGAGACTAAAAACATGCGCAAGTGTATGCTCACTACATCTCTTGATGACTTCACTTTCTACGCGGTCGAGTTCATTTTCAAATTCGTCAACAACTTTTGTAGTCTCTTTACTTAATGCATGGAGAATTTTGTAGACTAAGAATTCTGTGCTTTCCTTAAATAAAGTTTTCATCACTTCTGTATTCACATCTAAATCGGTAATTGCTGCAACTTTCTGCTTGTGAATAGAAATAACAAACCGCTTAGAGAGAATTATAGTTATAGGAAGTGTCCCCTTTGATTCTTGAGGGATTAAAGCACGATAATAAATATAAACTAATCCAGCTTCTGCTTTTACACGAGGACGTTCATCAGGATCAAGACAATGCTGCAGTTCAGATAAAGGAATCTCAAATTTTTCATGAATCGTTCGCAACTCTTGAACACTTGGATCTACGCAATCTACCCAAGTATTCGCTTTACCCGTGTTTACTAATTTAACATCCACCTCTGCTATACGATCACCTTGTAATGTCAACGCGCGAATCATTGTATTTTTCTCAGTCGATGACCTATATAAACATACTGTTGGTATTGGAAAAGAGTGAAAAGAAAATCTTTTTATAGCAGTAGTCTTGAAGAGATTCTATGGTAAATGTAGCCTCAAACAGACATACAGTCAAACAACAACGACGTGAAGAGCGTGAAAGAGTTCTTGCACAAGAACAAGAGGCTCATAAAATCCATCATCGCGCTAGAAAGGTCAAAAAATATACTTTCTGGGGAATAGGAATAATTGTAGTTGTTAGTCTGCTGGTATTTCTCATAAGCAGCGTTCAAAGCAAACCAGGCCCTTATGATGCTTTTGCTCAATGTTTAACTGAAAAAGGAGTAGTCATGTATGGAGCATATTGGTGTCCTCACTGCGCTAACCAAAAGAAACTCTTTGGCTCTTCTTTCAAATATGTGACCTATGTCGAATGCGATGCTAAAGGTCCTGATCCACAACCTGAGCTTTGTTTGGCAAAGGGAGTCCAAAGCTATCCTACTTGGGAAATTAATGGAGAAACACAAAGCGGTGAAATGCCTTTACCAGTCCTAGCTGAGAAGAGCGGTTGTGTTCTACCCTAAAACTTTTAAACCCTTTAAATCTCTTCTTTTCTATGGTTTTGACAGCAACTAGTTGGCAGGATACTCGTATTATAGTAGTGGGTGATGTCATGCTAGATGTGTATAAATATGGCAAAATTAAACGTATAAACCCAGAGCGACCTGGAGCACTTCTTTTACATGTTGAAAAAACTGAGTATCATCTTGGCGGAGCTGCTAATGTTGCACATAATATCCTCACTCTTAAGGGCAACCCTTCTTTAGTAGGGATTGTAGGTAAAGATCATTTTGCATATCTTTTTAAATCAGAACTCAAAAAAACTGGTTTTTCTTCCCAACTTTATCGCGATGAATCTAGACCTACTACTGTCAAGACTCGTGTAGTTGAGCAAAGTCATAATGACCAACTCTGTCGTGTCGATGAAGAATTAACTCACCCAGTTGCAGTTCCTCTTGCTGCAAGACTAGTTGATCAAACATTACCTAGACTTAATGGTCAACATGCTTTAGTACTTTCTGATTATGCCAAAGGATTATTGACACCTGAAGTTATTATTCCTCTTCTGCAGTATGCTCAACAACATAGACTGCCAGTCTTAGTAGACCCAAAACCTGCAAACATTGATCTTTTTGTAGGATGTACTGTTGCAACTCCTAATCTTGGAGAAGCTGAGG
>JAUXTV010000094.1 GCA_030679025.1 Candidatus Woesearchaeota archaeon | reverse complement strand
CAATCCTTGCTCTCTTTTTATCAATCTGTCTAAAGCATATTGTTTTTCTCGCAATACCCTTCTAGGGTTAACAGATTCAACAGATTTAATACTCTGATAGACTTCAGCATCATCCTCTACTCTTTCTAGATTATGGATCAGACCTTGGAGAAAATTATAGCTTGCATGATGCTCTTCAAATTGCTTTGTTGCAAGAACATATATCTTCTCTAAATGGCTTTTCAATACTAGGTCTATACAACTCTCTATTCTTGCCCTTAATTTTTTAAGATCTGCTTGCAGCCTCTGAGAGGTTGTTGGTTTTGCTTCTACTATTTCTTCCAAACCCTGTCCACCGGTAAAGACCATGAATGAAGCAATTAAAGAAATAATTCCTAACAGCTGACTTACTTCTGCAACAAGAGGTATGCCTATGACTGCTCCCAGCAGATTGTATTCTGCATCTTTTAATAGAAATATTCCTACTACAAACAAAAACCCGCTTAAGATCCATGCTCTTTTCTGCTGCATTCCCACAAACACCTTTATTCTCTGTGGTTTCAGAGCTTTTAAAAACTATGGTTTTTCTTCTAAATTTATGGAATATCCGACACTTCAAAAATCCTGGAAAAAAGGCATGCACTCTTTAGCTATTGTGTATCCTAATTTGTATTACGGCGGTGTGTATTCTTTAGCGCCCTTGATCTTCTATAATATTGTCAATCATCTACCTCAATGGAGCTGCGAACGCAAGTTTTTAGACAAGTGCGAAGGATTACAGCATTTTGATTTAGTTGGTTTTACCTTTCAATATGAATTAGATTATTTCAACCTCTTCAACATTTTAAAAGAAAATAAGATTCCTTTTGAGAAAGAAAAACGAGAAGCAATTATTTTCGCTGGTGGACCTTGTATTACTTCTAATCCAGAAACCTTGACGAGATATGTGGATTTCTTTGTCTTAGGAGATGCAGAAGAAGTGACTGTGGATATTTTACACCATTATGAAACACATCCAGAGAAAGAAGCATTTTTGACTAGCATTGCACAGTTACCTGGAGTCTATGTCCCTGGAAAAACAAAAACTATTGTACCTGCTACTGCTGACTTGAATACTAGCCCTTATCCGATCTACCAACCCTTGCCAGAAACAGTGGATAAAAGTTATGTCTTTGGCAAATCTTTTTTATTGGAAGTAGAAAGAGGTTGTCCTTTTACTTGTAAATTCTGCACGATTCCTACCATTTATCCAAAATTGAAATATAGAAAAGTAGAGTTATTAATTAAAGCAATTCAAGATGGTATGAAATTAGATCAACGAGAGAAAGTGGTTATGTATGCTCCCTCTTTTGTACATCCTGAAAGAAAGAAACTCTTGCAGTGGCTGGTGGATAATAACATTCCTTTTTCTGTGCCTTCTCTGCGTCTAGAATATTTAGACGATGACATGCTTAGTCTTATTAGAAAAGGTGGACAAAGAAGCTTGACTGTAGCTCCTGAAGCCAATGAACGCATGAGAATGTTAACAGACAAGAAAATTACTGATGCAGCATTTTTAGAGATGATTGATAGAGCTGCTAAACATGGTTTTGAGCAAATCAAGATGTATTTTATTATTGGACTCCCAGAACAGACGATCAAAGATTTGGACGAGATGCTTGATTTTATTGCAACAGCAAAGAAAAGGTTTGGACGAAGAGTACATGCTTCTATCAATCCTTTAGTGCCTAAGCCTAGAACGAAATATGAACACTTACCCTTTGACAAAGAGAAATGCAAGGAACATATGCTCTACCTGAATAAGCATATGACTACGAAAATGAAGATAAGCGATCTCAAAAATGCAGCCTTGGAATGGAAGCTAGCGTTTGCCAAAGATTTAGACTTTATTCCTTTATTGCAAAGACATCAACGTGTAACTCAACCAGAAGAGTTTTCTCTCTGAATACAGTGTTAGAGTGTAAGAACAAGAGAAATTAAAATTAATTACAGCGTTCGTTTAATTGTGTAGCCATTTGATTTAATTTATCGGTATTGTTCTTGATCTTGAGAATGTCTAGATTCTTCTTCTCCATTTCTTCATCGATGCTGGCTAAGAATGCAGTGGTTTTGCCTGCGGATTTTGCAGTATCATATTGTCTTTGGATATTTGCTAGATTAGCTTCTTCTTTTGCTAATGCAGCTTGAGCATTTTGTATTTGTTGTTGTAGATCTTCGTTAAATTCTTTGCAAATAGTCTTATCTCCTTTCTTTGCTATTTTAGCACATTTAGTAGTAGCATCAGTTAAAGTATTTTTTGCATCAGCAAGACTAGATTGAGTTTCTTTTAAGCGATCATTTAAGCCTGCAAGATCTGCTTCTTCCTCTACGATTGCTTCCTCATTGCCTGCTACTGCTTTAAGAGTATTAATCTTTTTCTTTGTTGCATCAATATTAGTCTTAATGGTTTTTTCCTGACGATCGAAAGTATTTACCTGGGATTGAGCAGTTTTGATAATCATTTTACAATATTCTAAATTAGATTCTACTGTCGTTGGATTATTAGTATTAGTAGGATTTGCATTTCCTGTGTTATTAGTGTTGACTACAGGTGTTGTTCCTTGCGAACCACAAGCTGTAATGACTAAAAGGACTGCAAGAAGTGCTATCAACTCTCTCTTCATCATGAAAAGTTGGATATGGTTCTTCTTTAAAAAGGTTTCTTTTTTTATTTTAGACTGGATGGTGAATACTTTTCTCAGATAACCTAAAGATTTACAAGCCTTTTTGAGAAAATGTGGAGAATGTGACCTTTTAGTTTGTTATAAGTTTAAAAAAAATCACAACAACAGGCGCACCCCGAAATCGGGGCTTGCTGTGTTGCGTTGCAAAGTTGGTGCAAACGGAGGTCTTTTCGAAGAACAATTTAAGTAAGGTACTTTTATTTATAAAGATACTGTAAAAAATAGTGAAAAATAGTGAAAATCAGTTAAAAAATTTATTTGCTCTTTGTGAAACGCTCGCCATCATGCGTCAATTGCAGGATTTTGTTTCTTCCTTGCTTGATAATAGTTATGAACCCGCGGTTATAGAGGTCAACTATGCGTCGCTGTGTGGTTGGCGCAGTAATATTCAACTCATGGGCTATGTCCTTGAAAGTGACCATTTTGCCAAGTGCTTTTCTATTAGCAATTAAGCTTAAGATTTTCATTAGATCTGGAGGCAATTCCACTTTATCCCCAGCTTCAGGCAGCACCTGGGGTTCTTTTTCTAGGAAACTAAACTCTTCAGCACGCAATAGGGAAGGATCAACGGGAATCAATAAGAGAGCATTGCTGACCATAACTCTATCATTGAGCTTAATAATTAGTTTTAACACTTCTTGGAAGCCATGCTTCGCAATGAGATAGTCTATTCTATCTAAGAGAATAACACTTTTTTCTGCTTTGACAATAAAATCCAGAATGAGCTTGCTGATTAACAACAGATCAGAAGAAGAGAATACCTTGGAGTCTTTAATATCTGAGAGCCAGAGGATAGGAGTTTTTTGCAGATCATATTGTTTCTTGATCAGCTCTGGATTCATACGAGTAATACATAATCCTTGATAGTTGTGCGTAACTTTGTCTACAAAAATTTCATAAGCTTTCTTAGTAGGAGATTCTTTTAAGAGATAACTAGCACCTGCAGCAATACTATATCGTTCAGGCTTACTCGTTGGTTTTTCTGCGGAAGGAATTATCTCCATAAATTGCTTTAATCTAGGACTTTCTTCTAACATGCCTTTTAAACTCATACTCATTTTATTGAAAGTATTAGTTAGGTTGGCTAATTCTTTGTTAATTTTTGTTTCTTTGACTGTAGCATCAAAATTTCCTACACTAATTTTAGTAGCTGCTTCAGCCAAGTCATTAATGGGACGAAGAATTGCTCTGCCCAAAACAATAGCAAATAACAGAGCAAGAGAAATACTAGCAATGGTCATGAATATAAGCACTGTATAAGTTGTTCTTAACGCTGCTAATGATTCTTCATCTGCTCTTTTGTTTAAAGTACTGACTCGTGTAGAAACTTCGTTTAAAATTGCTATAAGCTCTTTTGAGTCATCATTGGCTTGCTTGTTTACTGCATCTTTTAATGTTTTATAACGCTCTTGTTCTTTGAGATCGATGGTACTAAGTTCATTTTTTCTTGCAGCCATGAGAGTAGTTGCTTTTTCCTTGAAGTTAGTATATTTTTTATCTGCTGTTTGGAGATTTTCCAAGAGATTTTCATCATTAATAAGTTCCAAAGCATTAGCTTGCAAAGTAATCATTTGTTGATTGAGACTATCAAATTCACTTCTCAAATCTTCCAAAGCAGTTTCATCATCTTCAGCTGCAAACTCCTGGAGAACACGATTCATCTGGGCTGTGTTAATAATCATGTCATCAATAATCTGCACTGTTGGACCAGTAACTCGAGTTAAAGTTTCTACTTTGCTATTAATAACATCAGTTGCAATAATGCCAGTTACACCGCTTAACAACACGAATAACGTAAGAATACCAAATCCTAAGACTAGTTGGTGGGTGAACTTCATAGTGTACCCTATTTGAATTTTACTTTATAAAGTTATATGAGTTGGATTTTGAAGTCTATTTGTTCTTCTGTTCAATGTTAAGACCCTAAATATATTCAAAAATTATGTAGAATCTCACATTCACTTCTTAGCAACTTTCCATAATAAATCAAAATTAATCTTATATCCTTCAGCGATATCTTTACTTTCAATTTTTATAACTATCGGTTTTTCTTTTAGTAATTGTATTGCTATAATCTCATTAAAGATAAAAGTAGTAGCATAATAATCTACTTTTCTTGGGAGATATCTGATTTTAAGTTTTTTGAAAGAAACTAGAGGAGTATTCTTCATATATTCATTAGCAATAATTTTAGTGTCTATCTTATTTTCTATTTCCTTAACAATATGCCCCGCTTCATACTTCAAGTTCTCAAATATCAATCCAGTGGCGTTTAAGACTCTAAGCTCTTTTGACTTAACTATCTGTTGAAATAAATTTCTTATTCCGGCTAAACCTTCAAAAATCTCTACTTTTGGTGGAGAATAGTTTTTTGAGCCAAGACTAGATAACTCCTTAATTAAATCAAAAACAATTATCTCCTTTTCTTTTATATTAGAATATAAAGAATCAAAAGAAGATGCTTGGTAGTATCTCTTTCCATCTTTTTTTATATAAGAAATCAATCCTTTTTCAACCAGTTGTTGAAGTATGTTATAAGTAACAGTTCTATTTGTGCCAGTTCGCTTCGCGATGGAGTTAGCTAAAGACTCTCCAGATTCAACCAATTGAAGATAAATTAAAGATTCCTTTTCAGAAAGACCTATTTTACGTAACTTGTCGATCATAAATTTAATAAAACTAGAACCTTATATAAAGTTGTCGTATTAAGTGACAACTTATGCTTAAATAGGCGAATAATCAAAAAAATTAGATGAGAAAAGGAACAAAAGCATTTTTGGGAGGATTATCTAGCCTAGCATGTCTATTAACAATAACAAATAGCGTAAAATATTATGAAGTAAAAGAAATGTTAGATAATGGAGTGCCAAGAGAAGCAGTGGTAAATGGCGCGATTTATTATAAAAATATATCATACTATACCTTTGATGAGCTAGCAAATCCTAATATAAGATGGCCAAAAGTAATAAAATCAGGTTTTGATAAAATTGGCCAACAATGGGATGTTTATGATCCCGAAACAAATCTAGCTGTAAATTTACCATTAAGATATTTCGGAAAAGAGCTTGCTTTAATGATTAATTAAACCTTGCTTTCTTCGATTGTACAAAAACCTTTTATAAAGAACCATCACCTTTATTCTATGCGTTCCTTATGGATGTTAGGGTTACGATGGATAAGTGCTTTACTGTTAGCTCTTTTTTATCCTGTTTTTTATGTTGTTTTTTCACCTTTAACCTTGTGGGTTTCGTACGGCATTTTACAGTTGTTTGTAGATGCGACTTTAACTGGAACTACTATTTTTGCTGGCACTAAGACTTTACTCTTTGTCTCTGCATGCACTGCTGCTTCAGCTTATTTACTTCTAGCCTTACTCATTTTGTTAACTAGAGGTATTTCCTGGAAGCTAGGTATCAAACTTTTTCTTTTGGGAAGTGTCTTGATCTTTGCGGCCAATATTCTTAGAATTCAATTCTTATTCTATCTGTTATTTAGCGTGGGCAAGAATTACTTTGAGACTCTGCATTTACTCATTTGGAAAGTGTTATCGAGCGTGTATGTTGCAGCAGTGTGGATTTTTTTAACCTGGAAATTTAAGATTGAAGAAACTCCTTTAATAAGTGATTTTCAATACGTTTTCAAAAGAATTAAACGTTAATCTTTTTTATCTAGACCTTGGAAAACAATTAAATCTTCTGTTGTCAGCTTTTTCCTGGTCTTGAGCTTTTCTTCAACACTCTTTGATCTTTCTTCCAATAACTTCTTGTTTTGTTCCTGGCGACGCTGCTCTTGTCCTTGACGATCTTTCTGATATTTTTCTGTGGATGCTCTTCTTTGTGTTCTTTCTTGTTCGAATTTACCACGAGCTTCCTGCGCTAAATGACTATACTCCTGCTTGAAGGTGAGGCATTTTTTGATGACTTCTTCCTGTTCTTTCTTGAGCTGATTGATCTTTTTTGTCAAGGCTGCGAACTTTTCCAGATTGTCTTTGTCTTTTTCCCGCTCTTCCATAAACTTTTTATGATATTCGTCTGCCTTCTTTTTAGCTTCACGAATCTCTTTGGATAATTGCATATATTGTTGACGACCTTCTACCGCTCCTAAACCTTCTCCTAACTGCTTCTTCAACTTCTTGATTTTTGTCATCAGCTCTTTTTCTTTTTCGAACTTCATGACTTCTGTTTCAATATTCATTTCCAGACGCGCTATCGTTCTTTGCAGACCACTAACATCTACATAAGGACCTGTCTGCTTTACAGGAACTTCATTCTGGAGAGGTTTTATCTGAACAATTAATTCTTTTGTGATCTTGTTGCATTTGTCTCTTTCTGTCTTCCATTTTTGTTGTATAGAACGAGCAGCATCTAGTTGTTTTTTAACCTCTTGGATTTCTTTAATCGCTGCAAAAATTTCTTGTTTTAAAGCATCTTTTTTGTGAAACCAAGCTTCTTTTTCCTGATGCTTCTGGGCTAAAGTACTTTTTACCTCTTTAACTTCCGGATTTTCTGTATTGATTTCTGTCATCTTAGGATTATGATTTCTGAGCGATGTGATGTAGCAGTAAAAAATGTAAAAGAACAAGAAAAAAAATAAAAAAAGAAAGAAG
>JAUXTV010000093.1 GCA_030679025.1 Candidatus Woesearchaeota archaeon | reverse complement strand
CTTCTTTGAATGCATCGCCGTGATTGTTATACCCTCTAACTTCCCAGAAACCGGGCTTATCTGTTTTGCTAAATTCTAATCCAATCAAGAACTTGCTCGTCTTCCATGCATAGAGATGAGGAATTAACAAACGTATATAGCCATGCTCTTTAGGAATAGGCTTGCCCTCGAGTTCATAGACTAAGAAGACATCATCACGCTCAACATCTTTTCGAGGAACATTGGTTGAGTAGTTATCAGCACCATATTGGATAAGAAATTTCCAAGAAGGATCTGGTTTTACCTTGTTGAGAATCTTTTTGAGAGGAATGCCAGTCCATTGCACGTCTTTTTTCGACCATGACGTCACACAATGAAAATCTTGCACTACTTTGACTGGACCTAACTTCTTCAGATCTGCTAGAGAGAATTCTTGTTCTTTTGCTAGACCACTTATCTTTAATTTCCATGTCTTCATATCTATCTCTGGTTGGATGCCTAAATCTAACACAGGAAATCCAGGAGTCCAATGCTGACCAGGTGGGAGACGTTTGTCTTGTAACTGTTGATGATGCGTACCTTTGAGTGTTTCAGCTATGGTTTCTTTGGCTTTGATCCAGCGTTGGTTGAGAGACATAGAAACAAGGATTAAATATTATTTAAATAGCTTCTTATGCTGTTAAGACTTGCATAGGTATAGCAATTTTCTTTCTTAGTGTTGGAAACTTCAAGCTAAGAAAGATAACATGCGCCTGAGGATTTCGTTTGTCAATAATTAATTCAGCGTCTGTGATCTGTGTTAACTGTTCTTTAGTAATTCCTAATTGACCAAGAAACTCTGAAGCCCATTCTATCTCGATACCGACTACTTCATCTCTTTTGTTCAAATCTATACAAAAATCACCTAACTCGATACTTCCTTCGTTTATTTCTCCTTTTCTGTGCACATGCAGTATATCTGAATAGGTGCTATAATCCCAATAATATTTGTTTGTTTTTACCATCGTCTCCTCCAATCTAGTTTTGCGCTTTTATATAATTTTCTATTCATCATCTTCACTGTTCTAATCCTTATTTTCTTATATTCACTGAGATCAAGAATAATCTTTAACTGCCTTCTTTTATTTAATTGAAAGTAGGCTCTATAAACTTGTGAACGTGCTTCAATAATATTTGTTAATGTGTTTGTTTCATGCAATAGTATGTGTAGAACCTTCTCCTTTGTTATATCATTTTCCTCACAACGAACTGAAATATGAGGCTCATCAAGAATAATATTCTCCTCAGTGCAGTTCTCCAAAATCTTTCTCATTGATTCTACATTCATTCTTTATTATGTCAAAAGAATCTAAATAACTCTTTGTAAGAAAATTCCGAAAATTCTTCTAGTCATTCCGCAAGTATTTCGAATTCACTCTCTGTTTTTCCGGTTTTTTCTCCAGCAAGCATATTAAGCTTAGACAACTTCTTAGTTTATGGACTACGAGAAAATAAAAGCAAGCTATTATAGATCAAAACGCAGAGCCTATTTCAATCAAAAATACAAACGAGAACATATTCGCAGTTCTTTGAACCTTGTTAGATTTAGCAACAGGTGTGGAGGTCATGTCAATTGCATTCGTTTTTCTCTGGGTGAAAGCTGGCAGCATATAGCTAAGAAAGTTGAGGTCTGCTGTTCCTTACGTGAAATGGGACATGATTTTCTGACTGAGGCTATTTTTCTCAATGGCAGTAGATGTGATGTACTGGACATTACTGAGGGGGTTGTGTATGAAATTTTACATTCTGAGACTGATGAACAATTAGCAGAGAAGATCAAGAAGTATCCTGAAACGTTAACTGTGATGAAGGTTTCTTGCTAGCGCAATAATCTTTAAATAGTCCAGTTTTGGGTCTTAGTTAGATGCGGTAGTAGTTAAACCTGGTTAGAATATTGCCTTGCCAAGGCAATGATCCGGGTTCAAATCCCGGCTGCCGCACTTCCCAATTATTCTTCAGAGATGTGAACCACCGGTCCGAAAGTTTCTTTGGAAACGGGATTCCGGTTTCCGCGATGTTCTCTCAGACCCGTGCACTGATGCAGTCCAGCTGAGTTCTGGTAACGAGCATCTCGGCTCGTAGCACTCTAGATGCCTGCACCAAAATGACTTACATAGCCACTTGACGAATGATCGACTTCGCCTAGTCTTACTTGTGCCTGCCTCATCAACAAAGGACACTTATGCCCATCGAAGGTACCGAACGGCTTGGTGACTGGGGAAAGAAGATCCCGGTCAACCCCAACGCTCATGTCACTCAGACGAACCCGTCGTCGCGAGATGGCCAGGCGGTTCACATCACCACGAACATCCCGACCGAACCTGTGAAGGTCCAGGATCGGTTCGATGCTGGCGGCAACTACTTGGGCTCGAACTTCGGCAAGCGCTAGATTCACTAGCCTCAGTCACTCTGGCTCTGTCGCATTACCGGCAGAAGACTCAAGGCTCTTT
>JAUXTV010000092.1 GCA_030679025.1 Candidatus Woesearchaeota archaeon | reverse complement strand
CTTCTTTGGAACAACCTTCAGCCTTTAATTGAATAGTTACCATATCATTTTCATTTTTTTCTAAGAATCTCAATTGATTTCCGGCATGATCTCCCCAATATTGTTGAATACCAAACCATCCTTGTACTTTGCATGTGTTTTTTGAAGTTGAAGATGAGGTTATAGAGCTAACTACATTTATAAAAATCTCGTTACTTGTTTCTCCATCATTATTTATGAGACTAACTTTATAGCTACCGACAGGCGTATCTTTAGGTATCTTGAATTGTAATAATGTATCTGTTGATGTTAAGATATTAGGCATAAAGACGTCATTGTTGAATTCTACTGAAGCTCGTTTTAATCCTGTACCCGTTATAGTCACAAGTTCTTCTGTGTTGACTATTACTTCTTTTTTATCTATAGAGACTATTCTAGGACAACTCTTTCCAGGTGCACATGAAGGCGCACTTACAAGGGGTTGTTGTTTCTGACTTACCAGATAAAATGCTTGTAACTCATAAGAATAAGCCATCTCAAATTGTACATTCGCGCCCACATCTTCTTCCACGAGAATATTATTTAAAATTTCATGATAAATATCACGCGCTTTTTCAAAGTCTTTCGTTGTAATGAATTTTTTAGCTTCACTTCTTTTTTGCTTCATAGTTGTTTCATTTAATCTAGTATATCCTGGAATAGGCTTGTCTTGTTCTTCTGCTTGTTTGATGACTTCATCTGCAGTTCTTGCTAGCGACGTATTGAGATCGAGACGTGCAGTAGTCTGCTTGATTGCATTTTGTGCTGCTGGAATATACAACCAACACGTTCCTAAATCACGTTCTCGATCATCTTCGCCGCATGTACCAACAGGTGACCACTTGGATTCATCACCACCCACACCTGGATTGAATTTTGAACATTTTCTGATAATACCAGTCTCAATAAATCCACTGGATACAGTTCCGAGAGCTCCCTGCATTCCAAGTTCAGTAATAGTTGGAGAACTTGTAGGGACACACTGTTCAGCGGAACTAATCTGCTTTTTAGCTTCATTTTGTGTCAATTGATCTGTAATATAATTGAGACCGAAGCTTGTAGATACTTTACCGAAACCGCATTCTACTTTTCTTCCATAAATTCTGCTATTAATATCTATACAAATTTCCTTCATACCTGAAGGCAAGATAAGATCTGGACTTTCACTTGCAAAAGTGCCACGCAATAAACGTCGATTACTGATAATGCCTTTACTATCTTTCAAGACGTGTGGCTGAATTACAAATTGACCTGTATAAGGATCTGCAGCCTGCATATAGACTGTATAAATGATATCTTCATTATCGCCAGCATAGAGATGATAAGTGACTTTATATTGACTTAGTGGCTGATTTCCTAAATCTGAATAAGGAGCTTCATCGAAGAAAGCAGTAAATTGCGGAGGACTTTCTGGACGACTGATTTGATCAAATAGATTCCCTATACCTGGAGCCTTACCGAAAATAGCTGCCTTACAAATTTCTGTTCCAATCTCTGGCAATGCTCCTCCATTGTAGAGTGCAAAAGCATTCTTTGCATAAGATTGCGTGAAATATTGCAGACCACCTATAGAATTGTCCACTGCATTTTCAAATGCTGAATATTCTCCACCGCCACTGTTTGATTTTCCTAAAAAGAAGTTAACGATGTTTCTAAAGATACCATTTTTTGCATTGAAAATAGCCATGCCTTCTTTCCATAAGATTTCACAGATACCATAGGAGCGTATACGATCACAAATACCCACAGATCTTCCAGACACTTTCGCGGTGATTAAACATTGTCTATAACCTTCGATAACTGAACGAATGTTTTGCAGACCAGCATAGATACCTGATAAACAAATAGGCATTGCAACTCCACCAGGTTTACCAATACCTAAAGGCTCAATACCAAAATTAGGAAGACATAAGACTGCACTTCCAATAAGTCCTGTTTGAATAACATTATCTACAGGCCATTTTCCACCTAAATTACATCTTGATGGAGGACAGATAACTGGATCACAAGCATTGAAAAGTAAACTACAATCTCCTGGACTCATGAATTGTGTACAACTTGGACCAGTAGCAGCTGCTGAGTTTTCTATCGCATAAGATCCTAGACCGCCACAGTCGATGGCTTGCATAGGAATAACTTCTCCCCTACCATATCGACCGCCAGCATTCTTTTTATTGATGGTACCAATACATTCTTGGCCTTTTTTGATAGCGTCATAGAGTTTTCCATCTGGATTATTTGTATCTTCTCTCTTTATCTTATTATATCTGTCTAATAATTGTCCATCTGCTACACCTAGATAGACATCATTAGGACCACCCATAATTCCATTAGGCTGTGCCCTGCGATAGAGATCATATTTTGAAGGACGACCACCAGTTGTATAAGTTACTTGCAGATAATGTCTTGCATCAATGCTTACGAATTCGGCATATCCTTTTTGCCTTCCTTGCTCTAAAGTTGCGACCTTAGGATTGTGCTTGAAATCTCCTAATTCTGTAACGCTTGTAACACCATAAGATTGTTTGAGTTGTTCTATGAAACTCGCATCATTGTTCTTGTCTGATTGTTGACGTGGTGTTTGGCCTAAAACTGGTTTTAATTTATCTTGAGCGCCAGCGAGATAGGTAGTCATTCTTTCATTGATTTGTTTTTCTCTTTCGAGAGGCAAGAATTGTTCGCTATAGGATCTCCAGAGTGCTCTATCATCAGTTACAGTTGGTTTAAATTTAGCAAGAATATCTGTTCGGTGAGCATCAAGGATTTTTTTTGCGTCTACTTCTCTAACTTCGTCATAAGTTTTCGGTCTTCCCTCATTTTGTACAAAATACTTCTGTGCAAATTCTTTTTCTTCTTTTGCTCTTTGCAATCGAGCGTGCAATTCATAGTATTTATCACGATATGCTTGATTATCTGGATCACTCTTTACTAAATTTTCATAATAGCCAAGATCTTTTTGAACATCATTATATTCAGATCCTAACTCGAAGGGTTTTTGATAATTGCCTTTGTTTACTTCGCTTATAGCTGTTGCTGCTGCAGTGTTCATCTTGTTGTATTCAGCTTGATTTTTGAAGACACATTCATCATAACTTAAGTTTCGACAGCTCTTTGGATCTGCTATCTCAAGATTTCTATAAGAGTCATATTTCTTTTCAAAGGCTTCATTGGTTCTTTCTCTAGCCAAAGGACCAGTACCTCCTAATCCTTGGAAGAAGTTTTTAATCCAGACTACCGCGAATGTGATAAAGCAGAATTTCTTCCAATATTCAGTTACAGTTCCTACATTTTCTACAATCTTGTCTAATTTTGCAAGCAAATCTTCAGTTTTTGCAATTTCTTCATCAAAAGAATCTGAGAATAATGGCAAGTCTAATGCTCTTTTTTCTATGGGTAAATGCAATGAAAAGACTGCTTCAGAGAAAGCTGCTTCAGTGTTTGGACTAATAGTAATAGAAGCTTCTTTTTTAGTATCAGTTTTAATCAAACGAACATTTCTTTTTTGATCTTTTCCAATCTCTAGGACTTTTTGTTGGTTTCTACTTAAGGATTCCTGTTTTTTACTTTTATCTTCAACCAAAATAATTTCATTGTCTCTAATTTCTTTAACAAACCATTTGAGTTGATCAGTATCTGCTTGTAATAACTGTTCTCCTTCCCTATACTCTTTGGATTTGCTGCCTTCTACTTCAATAGTTGCTTTAGACTTGAGATTGTCTGGTACTTCCTGAGCACCTAAAAGAGTTACGTAAATAACTTTACCAGAAGCTGTTTCCCGCAGTTCTGTAACTACACTGTGGAAATTTGGCGTCCTTGACTTAAGCAAGGTTAATAGATCTTGAACATCTTTTTTTCTCACAGGAGCATATTCTGCTTGTTCATAGTTCTGCAATAAAATTTCTAAGTGTGTTGTAGCAGTTTGATAATCATTAATTCCAGGGAATAATGCAAGATTAGCTATTTTCCAGTGTGCCTCTGCAGCTTTAGTTCTAACATTTGGATAATTGTTGATGACTTTTTCATATTCAGCAATTGCTAAACGTTGTAGCATAATAGGATCATTAGACCCTTGCGGAGCAGAAGGCTCTCCACCTACTTTTTCTATTTGTTTTACCAATTCCTCGGCTTCTTGAAGAGGAACAGCTAGACTTGTTTTAGTAGTTTCTAATGCTTGTCTACGAACAGTATTAGTTTCCAAATTGAGAGCAGCTTCAGTTTCAATGCTTTTTTGTATATAATAATTATGTATTGATTTTGCTACATTAGTCACTTGTATTTTTACAGGTGAAGAAAGGTGTTGAGTTAGGAAGTCTGACTGTATTGTCTTCAGTAGAGCTTGATATTCAGTTATTTTTTTAGCATCTTCTTTTTTTTCAATGTCATAATATTCTTTAATTAATGTTTTCAGCTTTTCTTGTATTACTGCTTCTTGAGGATCTGTAGTTGTTATAGGTATTTTTTCTTGTATTTCTTCAGGCTTTATCACTTCAGTTTTAATTGCTTGCAGTACTGTTCCTTCTCTTGTTATTTTATTTCGTAGAGTAACATCTAGAGATGTACCTTTAACATTAGTAACAATGTTTTCCACAAACCAAGGAGATCCTACATACAGATCTTCGCCTTCAGTTAAATAGACTGATGATGATTCTCCTTCTTTGTTAATGAGCAAACGAACTTTATCACCAATGCCTTTAACACTATTCAATTTTAGAGTATATTTGTCAAAGAGACGACCATAACTCATGTAGCCTGCACGATTTGCATTTAGAGAACGTGATGTCTGCCCAACAGTAAGTGTAATAGGAGAGCGAGTTAACTCATTCAATTGATTGTCATAAATCATAAAGGAAGCTTTATTGTCCTTGATTTCAGTGGCATGCACATAGCCAGCATAAAAACTGTGGTCTTCCTTTGTTAATTTCCACGCATCTAGACTTTGTTCTGTCAAAATATCTTTAACTGGTCCAAAGAATAATCCTTCAGACACTTCAAAGAAAATGCGCGCGTCTATGTCTACTATGATTTCATCAGGCACTTTTCCTTCTTGTGGAATTTGTCTAATGGGGATGACTAAGGTTCCTAAATTATCATAAGTTAATTCTTTATTAGGAGGACTGATATGTGTGATGCGACCGACAGATACTGGAATACCTGCAGGCACTGTGGTCACTTTCTGATTACGGATAACGATATTGCGAATATTAGGAATGCTGATTGTTGGATTAGTAGGAGTTCCGCTGACTAAAGCATGTACAAAAATACCTGAATCTTCAAGCAGAGAACTTCGAATAATCTTTGGTTGATAATCATCGATCTGTACAATAATATCTTCACCGATGAGATCTTCCGGACTATCGATAACGCCTTCTACATCGCTGGAGAATTCATCACGAATTGCTTCTCCTTGTCTTGCAAAATCATCAGGAATATCACGGCTTCTGTCAACAGTCTGCTGCCCGCTTGAAGAAACAGGATCTGCTGCATATGCCTGCTCTATTGGAAGCATCGCTACCAAGAACAACAGCATATACGTTATCCATCTCTTTTTTAGAATATCCATCTTACTCGAGAACTGGCTTGTTCACCTCATTATTTTGTTGTTGGACTGCTTCATAAACCTTACTTACGTCTTCAAGAGAACGAGGAGTAGGACCTCTTACTGTATAGAAAGTTACTTTATTTGCAGTAGCTAATTCATTGCGTTCCACTGACCAAGAAGTAGTTGCTCCTCCACCAATAATCTGATCAAGTTCAGTAGCGTCAATTTTTTGCTTGACACATTGTCGTGTTGTTAGGCCAGCTATACCTAGAACTCCTTTTTGTGGGACTTCGTTACAAATTTCTATCTCTTGTTCTGGGAAATCAAACCCACCAGCATTAGTTACAATGACTCTACTAGTGACTATGTACTCTCCAGGAATAAGACTGACAGTTTTTTGATCTGGATAGACGAGTGTAGTGCTATATTTTTTCTCTACGTTTTCCAAGGTAATAATTATTTGCTCTGTTTGATAAGGCACACGTTGTTGTTGATTATCTATTACTTGCACCTCAACTGTGACCTCAGTAATGGGTTCCATGTAGACTATTATTTCTCCCTCGATTGTATTTGTTGAGACTACTGTTTCTCCACGATGATAGCCTTCTTTTTCCGCACTCATAATTCCATCAGAGCATTGTGGGAATGTAGTAGTTAGAGCAGCACCTCTAGGGTCTGCCTGAGTGAGACCACGATCACAAACTTGATCTAAACATTTATACGCGATACGCGCGTCAGGTATTTCCTGCAAAGAACCATCTGCGCGATAAGCTGCTGCAATAACAGTCAATTCTTTTCCAGGATATTCGCAGATTTCATTTTGTGGATTGACATTGACAGGGGTGACTCGGTTCTCTCGGGGTTGGTTATTGTCAATAACGACTAGAGTCGCATATTGGAACATCGAGTCACCTTCCTGCAAAGAAATGAGCATTGGGAATTTCATGTCGTAGACAAAGTGATTATCATTCATACAGAACAGGGGTAGGAGGAAACGGCTAGCTGCATTTTCAGCAGTAAATGGTTTACCACGGAGTATTTCTTCGTTTTCTCCCACCACGTCCATGAGGAGCGGCCATTGTTCATCATAGGTGAAAAGAACACTAGTTTCTGTGCCTTCAGCTAATGCGTCAATAAGGAAAGACTTAGGATCATTTTCATTCTCTTTATAGGAAGAACCGGCAATCCGCAATGAAGGGAAGTTAGCTGCGAAGATTTTCTTAGCTTCTTTTTGTACATTGGTTTTAAGCCATGTTCTAGGAACACAGTCAGTGTCAATACCTGAAAAAGGAACAGTATCATAAACAGCCATCATATCTAGAGCACGTTCTTCTAAGAAATATTCTTGACTTTCTTTTTCCATGATCTGAACAGCTTCATCATAGAGTTTTCCCATGCTTGATTTGATATTTTTTCTAAATTGATTAAAGGTAAAAGTGAAATCCTCTTTAATAATAGTAAAAGGATATACTGTTTGAACAATAACATTTTGCTCATTGATGACTACTCGAGATTGCGGCTGACTTTCTTCGAATCCATATCCTTGATCTTGCAAAGGTTTAAAGCCGTTTAAGCATGCAAGCAGATTATCATCAATATACTGTGCTAAGGATATTTGCATTTCTTCTTTAGTGGGTATTTGGTTTTCTTGTATACCTGTTTCTGTTTCTACAAACCAAAATGGAACTGCACCATTGCCTGTACCAAAAAGATCTAAAGATTTACCAAAAGGATTTATAAGAGTTTGTTGTTGACTTTGAGGAACACTAATATATCCTCCTTGCGAGCCTAAGATATTCAGTCCTTGTGTTGTGACTGTTTCTATGCAAGTATCTACATAGAGTTTTGCACGCTCAGCTTGTGCTGGAACTACTATGTTTTCTTCTAATTCACTACCAAATGCTTTTGAGAATATTTCTGCACGGAAAGTGTATACTGTAATACCGAGAGCTAATATAATTATTCCTATAATTACAAATCCTGTTACTTGCCCTTTCATGCGGACCTCCGGAGCAATACTACTTTTGATCCACCAAACTTACGCACTTCGACTACTTTTCTCTTTTCCAAAGGCTTGAGGAGATCTGGAACTGTTGCATTCTTGATTTCAAAATGTTTAGCTATGGCTGTTAGGTTGATTAGATCATGTTTTTTCAGAAAGTCCACTAGCTCTTTTTCCGTTGGTATCATTAAAATAAACCCTTAAAAACCTCTTTTTTTCTTTTCAAGCCTTTTTCAACCTCTTTTTCTCCCTAAAAACTCTTGCAAGAGTTACTTTTGAAGAGTATAAGAACTATATAAGCATTGCTATCTCCTGAACTGTTAAGTTAATGTCATGAATCTAGTCCTAGAAGACACTAACTTTAAAAGGATCAATGGGCGTCCATTCTTTATGAAAGATTATGCTCTAGAGCTAGAAGTTGCCAAAAGCGCAGCTCGCGAGGCTGGAAAGAAAATAATGGAAGTTTACGCGTTGCCGTTTGCAGTGGAACTAAAAAAGGATGCAAGTCCTGTCACTCAAGCAGATAAACGCGCAGAAAAGATTATTCTTGAAATGTTGCTAAAAGAATTTCCTATGTATGGTGTTTTAGCAGAAGAGACTGAAGATACAACAGAGCGCTTGACAAAGGAGTATGTCTGGACTATCGACCCCTTAGATGGGACGAAGGAATTTATAGCAAAGAATGGAGAATTTACTGTTAATATTGCTCTCGTTCATAAACACGAACCTGTAGTTGGCGTTATTTACGCACCTGTGCTCGACCAATTGTATTATGCAGCTGTTGGAAAAGGTTCTTTCTTAGAAGAAAAGGGAAAGAGACATAAATTGACACCATCTTCCCACAGTGCAGTTGAAAAAATGTTTATTACTATGAGTCGATCTCATGCAACTCAAGAAAAAGAACTGGTAAAACAACATCAGTTTAAAGGAATCATTACGAGCGGCAGTTCACTAAAAGGGTGTCTTGTCGCTTCTGGAAAAGCTGATGTCTATTATCGATTTACTAGCATAAATGAGTGGGACATATGTGCAATGGATTGTATAGTCACACAATCAGGTGCTCTAATAACTGATTTTGCAGGCAAAAAAATTAGCTATAATAAATCTGATATTAAAGTTCCTCCCTTTCTCTGTTCTAATCATACGATTCATTCAGATCTCTTAAAAATAGCCACACAATATACTGTTCAATAATAAATAGAGGTATCTTGCAAAACCCACGAAATTTTGATTGTAAACCATGACGTTTACTTTACCAATCACTCGCTTATTAGTTTTTAGAAATCTCTCTACTCTTATCGACGTTGATGACGAGGAGGAAATCTTCTATGCTGACCGAATCCGCTTCCCTGAGGTCTTTGTCTGCCAGTAAACTGTCTTGGCATAAATCTTTGGAAATCAACTATAGGGAATTTTGGCAAAGGTAATTTTTCAATTTTCAAAGAAGGTTCATCTAACACTCTGCGGAAATTATCATAATCTTTATGAGATACTAGTGTAATAGCAATGCCTTCTTCTCCTGCTCTTGCAGTACGACCTACTCTATGTACATATTCTTTTGGAGTTTTTGGCACATCAAAATTATACACGTGTGTAAGCATTTTAATATCAAGGCCGCGTGCTGCGATATCGCTAGCAACTAAGATTTCTGTCTTCTTACCTTGGAAAGATTCCATAACCTGCTTTCTTTTTGATTGTGTTAATCCGCCGTGGATGGCTTTAGCTTCGATACCATTTTTATTGAGATTATATGCTATTAAATCTACAGATCTTCGTGTACCACAGAAAACAAGAGCATAGGGTGCTTTTTCTTCTTTTAACAAATGCACTAACAAATGGAAACGATCATTAATAGGAACATCATAATAATATTGCTTTAACAAAGATTGTTCTACTTGCTCTTTTGTTTTGATCCATTGTGGATCTCGCATATGCTTGTTAACGATATGCATAACTTCTTTGGGCATGGTTGCAGAAAACATTAAGGTTTGACGCTTTGCAGGTGTTGCTTTGATAATGAATTCAACGTCTTCAATAAATCCCATGTCTAACATCTTATCTGCTTCATCGAGAACAAAATATTTGATAGTATCCAATCTTAGTGCTCTTCGTTGTAATACGTCTTTGACACGACCAGGCGTACCAATAATAATATTAGCTCGAGGAATATTTCTGATTTGACCTTCAATAGATACTCCTCCATAGACTTTAAGCACATTAATGGATTTGTATCGTGTGATTTTGCTACATTCTTCAGCAACTTGCTCACAGAGTTCTCTTGTTGGAACTAGCACTATAGCTTGGAGTCCTTCTGTTGTTTTGATTTGTTCAACAATAGGAACTGCGAATGCAAATGTCTTTCCAGAACCTGTACTAGATTGACCAACAACGTCCTTTCCTGCTTGTACTAGAGGAATAGCACGCTCTTGGATAGGTGTAGGTTCTAGAATGCCTATTTCATGCAAAGCCTTTTTGACAAAGGGATCTGTGACTAGTTTCTCGAAAGTAATACGTTCTTCCATACTCAAATGAGTTCTAAAGGGTTTATAAAGGTGTTTGCTTAAGAAATGGGCGAGTCCAATAGGTTAAACTTGTAATTTTCTTGCTCTCTAAAGCTAGTATATTCCAACTATTTTTAGAAAGTATTAAAAAATAGGATTTCTCTCGTTATTTGTGGTCAAAAAAGAAGAGGTAATTTGGGTTTTCCCAGGAGGAGGAAATCAAACGGCTTATGCTTGCGGTGTTTGCCTTGCTTTAATAAAACTTAAGGTAGACCCTCCAAAGTTTATTGTTTCTTCATCTGGCGGAACAGCAAATGCATTTTATTACCTTTCTGAACAAATTAAAAGAGCTGAGCAGATTTGGACAAGGGAAATATCTACTAAAAAAATTCTAAATTTTTGGAGATTTTGGAAAATGTTTAATCGTGATGCCATGGTCGATGGTGTTTTTATGAAAGAACCTAATTCTTTAAAACTTAATAAAGTTAAAACTTCACCTCTAAAAGTATTTGTCGCTGTAACGAATAAGAACTCAGGCATAATTACCTTTTTTTCGAATAAGGATAACATAAACTTATTACATCTTCTTAAAGCAACTATGACAGTTCCTTTTTTCTCTGGAATATTTAGAGATTATTCCGTAACTCTAAAAGGAAAAAAATATTTAGATAGTAGGGTAACTGCGAGATATGAACTCTTAGTACAAGAAGCAATAAAGAAAGGTGCAAAAAAAGTCATTGTTCTTGGGGGCAATCGTTCATGGTCTTATCGTTATTTTGGGAATTTTTTAAACAATCTCTGGGTTCTTACTAAAAATGAAGCATTTAGAAAAAACCAGAAAGTGCTGGAAAGAAAACAAAGGAATTTTAAAATACCTTCAGCTGTTCAAATACTTTATCTTTGCCCAAAGAAAAGACTGAAAATGGCTCCGTGGGATAATGAAAAATGGCAGTTAAAGGCAGCAGTTGATCAGGGCTATAAAGATACACTAAATTGTGCAAAGAAAATTTATAAATTATATAACTAGATCTGATTTAAACATGGGTATAATACTTTTAGGAGTTGTAATTTTTCTAAACTAAAGATTTATAGGTATGTGTTCAACATCCACAAGATTTATAGAATAGACAATCTTGTATTAAATATGGTCTCTAGCTGTTCCCACGCTACAAAATGCATTAATTTCAGAATAGCTATTCCTCAAACATGTGATCTTTGTAAACAAACTATTTTAGGAAACCACTTACATGATCTTGTTAGAGAATTTCGCCTCTGCGATCCCTGCTCTAAAAAAGTGATACAAGAAAGGACTTTTGAAAGCCTCAAACCCAATAAACCGCTTATACACGAGAAGAAGCCTTGTTTAAGATATGCTGATTGTTTTCAGAAAAATACTTACACTTTATTCAAGAAAAAAATATGTGCCTCTTGTTCTGGAGATCTTGCGAATGTTCATTACCATGATGTTCAGACTAATGTTCGTTTCTGCTTAGCTTGTTTTATGCAAAATAGGATCTTCCTTTCTTGATGCAAGAATTCCAAACATGGGAAGAACAACAACTGCAATGCGCTTGATACTAATCTAGAAAATTATTCAGGATTACTACGTTTGCTTCCCTGCCAAGGATCATTTTCTTGTAAAGGATGATCAAAGAAAATACGAGCACTAGCTAGGTCACCTAAATGTGCAAATGCTGCTAAAGGACCTTGCACTCTTATTTCTGGATGATAATCTTGATTTTCTCCCTCTACATATTTCAAACCATTTCTATGTTCATCTGTAAGTTGAAATCCATAGGATCTTATCTTTTGTTCAACGAATTCATGTATTTTTGATTTTGTATCTAAACTAGTAGTGTCTCTCCATCTACCTGTTTGCACATCGTGCTTCCATGGTTTTTCCAAATCGTGTAAAAAAAGTACTAACAATACATCTGATAAAGTAAAGGGCAGGGGTCTTAAAGCATTCAAAGTAGGATAGAAAACTATAGCAATATTTGAAGCTTCAACAACATGATCTAAATAACCGCCAGTCCATGCTTGATGCTTAGTCTTTGAACCTCTTGCTTTTGTAAATAATTCTTTATTGTCTTCTACTAATCTTACACAGGCAGTTCTATTAGGTTCATCTATGAGTTCTATTATTTCCGTTAATGATTTGTAGGGTGCTTGCATAAATTCTCGGGAGGTAAGTATGTTCTCTTCCATACTAAACTGGATTTTAAATGGTTTATAAAGTTAAGCTGCTCTCTGCATCATGGTTCGCATCGCTGATCTTCCTCTTCTGACACTTGCTTTTCCTTTTGTCTTCTTTAAGAGTTCTTCAGATAGAACGCCTAGACCTGTAATAGTGTTTCTAAATGTCCATAATGGAGTATCTTGGTGTAAAGAATATAATCTTCTTCCCATAGCATAGAAAACTTCTCCATTATATTCAACAATATGTCTTACCGCATATTCTTCTTCGATTGCATTGACTACAGCTTCTGAATAATACAATTCACAATCATCCTCAAGAGCAATTCCATGTTGTTTAAGTATTGGTCTACTATTATCAGCTATCATATCTATTTCCTCGTTTGATGGACGTTGACTTCTTCCTAGATTTGAAAGAATCTGTCTTAGAGAAAGGTCTTCCCATTTTTTATGCAGATCGCTTACTATTCGATTTACAATTGCTTGTTTTCCATCTCTCAAAAAAAGAAGCTCGCCTACTTTTCCCAGAACAATAGCTCCTTGATAGATTCCTATACTATAAGGTGCTTCAGAACCAGTCTTATAAGTAAAACGTTCTTTTCTCTGAGGATTGAAAGGAGTTCCTTGTAATTGTATAATCTCTCCAAAATTATCAGGCCACCAATAAGGATACATAGTGTGTAGTATAGGTTCTGTGCCTTGTATAACAGCATGAACTTGTCTTGGTAAAACCATACATTCCCTAAACTTTCCTTCTTGTAAAACTCCTATTTCTATATTTTCAAATCCTCCTTGATACACTTTCTCATCAGTTGTTATATATTGTGTAGATGCTTTTGCTATGATTAATTGATTTTGCCAAGAACTTATTCCTTCTACAACACCACGATACATTACTTGTAGATTTGTCAAATCACCTATTCCAGTTCCTCGTCCAAAAAGTAACCCATTTATCCGACTTCTACCACAAACTACTAACAATCGTCCTTCATGTTCTATAGGATTTCTCAATATCGTATCGCTTTCTTTGTGAATACTTCTTGGTCTACCAACATACCATAAAAATGCCTGCCCACTTTGATCATTTTCTAAATCTGCTGTTGTTATAACTAAGCCTTGTGTTGTTGGTTCTACTAATCCTTCAATACTTGTAGGCTTCATTCTTGTTTCATAAAATGAAAAGGTCATATGATTGTGAATGAGCCCGACAGGATTTGAACCTGTGACCTCCTCCATGTCATGGAGACGTCATAACCGTTATCCGCCTTTTATCAAGACTCTAGACTACGGGCTCACAGCTATAAGGCTAAGAATCCCCATTTTTAAAGTTACCTTAATTTTATTTGAATTTGTCTATTTCCTTTATTGTCCAATCTAGCAATTCTTTTGTAAAAAATAATTTTTTGCGCAAATTGGGTTCTTAATCTTTTTCATATAGACCCCATTTTACATCATTTTTTATTGCTACTTTTTGTCGCTTTACCTTTACTGTCTTTGTTATGGTAGGCATCTTTCGATAATTGACCTATAAACTATATAAATCTCTATCGTTCTTTCATTAGAAACATTAGGGGGGTATATCATGACTAACACGATTGGAAAAATTATCTTAGGCGTCATTTTTGTTACGCTTATAGGATTCAATTCTTTCTTTATTTTAGGCCAACAAACTCAAGTCAGCCCTACTTCTAACTATCAACCTTCACCAGGAAAAATGAACTCTTACATTCCTGTACGAGAAGCAGATGATGACAATGAAAATGAGCAAGATGAAGACATCTCTTTAGAACAACTACAAACCATTAACGGCAGACTTACTGAGGAACAAGCTAAGGCTATTGCTTTAGAAACTATCGGCGGCGGCTCTGTCATTGACTTTGAGGCTGAACGAGAAGATGGACGACTGATTTATGGTGTCATGATCAAAACACAAGGAGACACTGTAGAAGTTGAAGTTGATGGATTAACTGGTGACGTTCTAGAAATAGAATGGGGCGATGATGATAAGGAAGAAGATGATGATTAGTTTAATAAACTAGTGCATCTTTTTACTACTCATGAAATCTACTCCCTTTCTTTTTTTATTTTTCTTTTTATGCTCTTCTTTTGTTGTAGCAGAAGACACTACTACTAATTTAACTATTTATAATTTAGAAGTTGAAAAACTACTTAATCTTGGCAGCGGCCTTCTTGCTCTCCTCTTAGCTTTCCTTACTTGGTCTGCTTATACTAGAACGGGCAATAATCGCTTATCTTATGTCAGTTTAGCTTTCGTTCTCTTTGCCCTTAAAGGATTTCTTCTAGCTCATGAATTATTCTTCGGAGAATGGCCTTTGATAGACACTGTAACCAGTATTCTAGACTTTTTCATATTACTTGCTTTTTTTATTGGTATTATCAAAAAGTGATTGTCTTATGTCTGGCTTGTCTCCCTCTAAAGATTCTGAGATACTGCAGTTAGAATCTCGAAGAAAGATCTATGACTTAGTTAAGCAATTCTCAGGATGTAATTTTCATGAATTAGAACGAAGAACTTCAATAGCACCAACTACCCTGCAATATCATTTACACTATCTTACTAAACATGGGCTTATCACTCTTCAGAAAGATGGTAATAAAATACGTTACTTTGCCCAACATCTCCCACCAGAGGATAAACGACTCCTGGTTTTTCTTCGACAGCAAAATATTAGACACCTACTCCTTTTTATTTTAACTCATAAAACTTGCAGACAAAAAGATCTTGTGGAGTTTCTTCAGCTCTCACCTTCAACAATTTCCTTGTATCTCTCGCGCCTGATCAAAAACAAAGTTCTTCAGACTGTTACGAAAGGTAAACAAATTTTATATCAACTTGCTATAGCAGAGGACGATCTTGTTACTTTGTTGATCACCTATAAAGCAAGCTTTTTTGACCAATTGGTTGACCAGACTATTGAGATGTGGAATTTTAGGTAAGGTGTATCTATACACCCCTTTCAACCCTGAAATTTACAAAATTCTAGTAAAGCACTTATAACTTTTTTACGAGTGTTTTTATCACAGTAAAAAATTAACTTAATTCTATCTGCAAGAAAAATAATTAGCATTTCAATCTTTTTATTGAAGTATCTTATCACGTGACCATCTTTAAAGTCATTAATATGCAATCTTTTTAATTTCCAATCATCTGTTCTATCTTCATAGAATAAAGTATAATAAGTCTTTATATCGTAAGACTGTCCATCAACTTCGTATTCTCCTTTAGTAACTTTTGCTAATCTAATACTGATCACAAACTTCTGCAAATTTTCTAAAAAAACTTCAGATTTTTCAGTATCAAGCTCATTATAATCATCTTTATTACTTATTGATTTTATGAATACTTTTCTCATCAAACCTTTAGTCTTTATTCAAACTTATAAAGTTGTCTCTTCGTCTGTTAAAAAGAAAGCCACCGGAGGGATCCGAACCCACGACCTTCCGCTCCCTTGCTTTCGATACAAGGCGGATGCTCTATTACCCATATACAAGTTTTCACTTATACATTCCAGGCTGAGCTACGGTGGCTTGATTAGAATGACTCTTTGAACGTTTAAAAAGATTGTGGGTTGTTAATCTAAGAAGTCTTGGTTCTTGATTTTCTCGGGAAGATACTTGTTCGAGATGAAACTAATACCTTGCGCGGAAAGAGCTTGGATTTCTGCCTTAGCATTGAGCTTCTTGAAGGCTTCGAATTCTTTCTGCCATTCTTTATTATCTTTGAACCAATCATACTCCATGATCTGTTTGAGACGCTTAGTATCATTGTCATTCAACTGGATTAAGTTCTTTCTTAAACCATATTTGTCAATGTCACCAACTCTAATACCTAAATAACGAACTCCAGGAATAGCCATGCGTTCTGAGATGTGCGCCAAGTTAATAGATCCGTACTTGATAACAGAGTAAATATAATGGCCCCACGGGTCGAGGTCAGTTAATACATAAATAGGCAATTTGTGTTCTTCATATAATCTTTGCAATAATCTACGAATACCACGGGTAGTCTGCCCCTGTGAACTCATAATTATACAATTTTGCTTTTCCCAGAATTTATCCTCATGTAAACGTTCCCATACGGCAGCTTTCTCCATATAGAGAATGTATTTTACATTGACTTTCTTGAATTTCAATTCTTCCGTGTTCGAAGGAATACTCCAACCACCAGAGCCCATCTTGGACCAGTCAATAGTATCGCCGCGATCCTCAATAATTACATTGCCGGCAACAGAACCATTCTTGTTTGCATTAACATTTAAGTTTTCACGTGATAAGGTAGTAATGACCTCTAAGTCTTCAATAACATCATCAGATTCTGCTTGTTCATCAACGAGGTTGATTTTTGTATTTGGGATTGTACGCTTAGCCATGTAGAAGACATCTCTCAGGGATGCGTGTTTTCCTTGTTCAATCAAATCTTTACTGATTTTAGCAACTTCCACTGTTTGCAAGAACTTTTTAGAATGAGCTACATTGAAGAAGGTACGCTGAGCCATTTTCTTACCTAGTATTAAAGTCTTTGACTTTTTATCAAATTCGACGTTTGAGAGACCACGCACTAACAGATCAATTGCTGGATTTTTACCTGCTTTGATGTCGCGGACTATTTTTTCACCAAATTCTTTCAACGCATCAGCAGATTTTTTCTTTTCGCTCATGCTTGTTGCTCCAGAATTAATGGTAAATCTTTTTTCAAACGCTCTTTGAGCTTCTCTTCCAATTCTGTCTTTTTAGCACCAGTTAAGACTGCTAAGGTACTTGCCAATTCAGGAATATAACCGTCGAATAAGGATGCACGCTCTTTTTGTTCTCGCATACGCACAGTTTTACGCACGAATGAATAGAGCTTACGACCTACTTCTTGCACTGCTAGTTTTATTTCTTTGATGATTTCAGGATAATGAGCAATAGCTTCTTTAGATTCAGAGGTGAAAGGAACCCATACTGAAACTATATGCACTACTATAACTGCTGGACCTGAAGGAATTGCTCCTTTACTTTGATCTAATCCATAATTTCTCCACACTGTGTTAATTACTGATCGAGTAGTTGCACATGCAGATTGCTGATATTGTAAGGGAACTTTGTTAGCAAAACGAACTAGGCGGACTAATTCTTCTTTTGGTAAAGATCCTCCGTAAGCAATGGCAGCTTCCACTTGGAATGGAATACCTCTATAGACTGAAGGAGAACGCGTTGTAGAAGCAAAGAACTCTGCTGGGAATTCTTTTTTTAGTGATGCAGTTAAAATTTCCTCTCCGATAGGGCTTAAACAATCTGTTGGAGGAGCCATAATCTTTGTTTCCTGAATGGATTTGAATAATTTTTCAGCTTGGTCATGAGCAATATCAACGGGTTTTGTTTCCTGTTTTATTTGTGCTTTTGTCAAAATTTCATGAGCTACATTAGAAGAAACACGAGAAAATTCATTGGTGAGAAATTGCAACATAGTTTTTGCTTTGGTAGCCTTCATCATCTGCATTAAAGCACCGAGCTCAATACCGTGTGGATGTGGCTGAATTTTCTTTGCAGGTTTCGGCATCTGATTTGTTGCACGCTTGTAAGTTATGCGCTCTTTTAAAGGATTAATATAAGTGAATTGTGCATGAGGATTAGAGATAGCACTTTGCTTCATATACTCGTCAACGCTTAATTTTCCTTTTTGGTATTTTCCTTCTAATTCAATTTCTACACGAATACCATGTTCTTTGTTCAACCATTCGATTTCTTTTTCTGTTAAAACATCTGGCTCATTTTTTGCAGTGTTGATACGCAATTCTATAAAATTAGCTGGATGCTTCACATCGATTCTAGAAGTAATACGAGCTGGCTTTCCAGTGGTTAATTGACCATAGAGAATAGAAGCAGAAACACCTATACCTTGCTGTCCGCGGCCTTGCTTCATAGAATGGAATTTACTACCATAGAGCAAACGAGCAAAAACATTAGGCAATTGTTCTTTTGTAATTCCTGGACCATTATCTTCGACTATAATAACAAACTTATTTTCTGCAGTCTGACGCAACTCTACGAGAATTTCAGGCAAAACTGACATTTCTTCACAGGCATCCAATGAATTATCCACTAATTCTTTTACTGTAGTTGACAACGCTTTGAGAGGATTATCAAAACCAAGCAAATGTCTGTTTTTCAGAAAAAATTCAGAAACACTAACTTGTTTTTGCTCTTTCGCCAATTCTTGGGCCTTGATTTTTGTCGTTGCTACTTTTTCTTTTGTCTGCGCCACGAAGCCATCTTCTTTTCAAGGCTTTATAAATTTTTTGTGAGAACTTTTTTACAATTAATGGTGTAAATTTTCCATTTGTGATTCAATAAAATGATATACATTGCTGTGTGGAGAGCCACCAAGCAACTTCTCTACTGCTTGTCGTGCAATCTGCACTTCTTCAACTCCACCAATCACTGCAGCAGTTCTTCCATGGACAGCTAAATGACAATTGGTTAACTGTTCTAGCATTTTCCATGCTTTTCCCTGTGTTCCTATTAAACGCGCGCGAATACTTTGCATTCTTGCTTTCGAATCTTTGGAGAACGCACGCATATCAATAACTTCTAAATAAAAATTATCACGCGCTAGCATCATCGCAATTTCCGGATTAAACCCACGACCGATTGCCCTTACAATAGGCACTGCAATAAAAGTACTAACACTTTCTTCTGCTGTGATTTCTACATCGCCTTCTTTAGAAACTCTAATTTTTGTTTTAGTTCTACTCTGAATAGCTCGCTTTGTTTCTCCTTTTTTACCTATAAGTACAGCGACACGATCTTTAGGGATTTTTAGTTCTTCTTCGTACATCTTAGAATTCTTGGAATTCTTCCAATTGCTTTAAATAGCCATTTCTTTGCAACCAAGATACTTGCGTTTGTTTATACTTAAAAATAATGTCTCCTTTTTCATCGCCACCTAACTCCCATGGTTCAACTAATAATGTATCTCCTTCTTGGACCCAGATTTTTCTCTTTAAACGACCAGGAATACGACAAATACGTGTTTTTCCATCCATGCAACGAACACGCATACGAGAAGCACCTAAACGCTGATCGAGAATACCTAAAGTTTCTTTATCCCTGGGTAAGCGAACACGCCTGATTTCTTCAGCGATTTGCTGTTGACGTTCTAATTCTACTTTCTTTCTAGACATGAGTATTTAGACCAGCATATAACAATTTATAAAGGTGTCTATTAAAGCTTATTTAAGCAATGCAAACACGTAATAAAGTATGATTAGAACTAACAAAATAATAGCACCATTCATTAGCAAAAGACTAAAGGTCATTGTTCTTCCACATTTTCCTTCTTCACATCTTTCACTTTTACACTCGTAAGCTTGCGAACAAGATTCTCCATTTTTCTTTAGAGGAACTAAAAGACCTGCTTTGTCACAATATAAAGTACCGACAGTAGTACCAAAGGGCAAACAACTTTTCTTTCCTTTTTCCAAAGTTTGTAAGCAACCACTGCACTCTTGCGCTTGTTCTTCTTCTGCGCTACAAATTTTAGGACAAGGACCGCCGCAGTCTATACCTGCCTCTCCTTGATTTTTTATATTATCTGCGCAAGTAGGACATGCGCTACAAGAGCCACCACAATCAACACCAGTCTCGTCAACATCTTGTTTGCCGTTTGAACATTGCGTTTCTGTTGATTGCGCTACACTCGTTGTTACTTTTGCTCCCGTGCCAGCATCAATAACTACTTTTGCAAACACTTGTGAAAGTGGATAATCGACCATGAGAGTATCTGCTTTATCTGTGCTCGAGGTTAAATCTGTCTTAACTCCATAATTTGATATTCCTATAACATGATTCTCACTTGATCTTACTGTAGCTACACCACCTAGAGTATCTGAGATCCCTATTCTTGTAGCTTGAGAGGTTTGAATTGTAAATGTTAAAGTTTCTGCAGTTGTAGATTCTTCAAACTGGGTTCCGTCTGTAGTCAAAGTAAGATCATAGGGTGCCGCAGGAGTGTTAGTAGCTCCTACATCGAGAACTCCTCCACCTTTAACAATAA
>JAUXTV010000090.1 GCA_030679025.1 Candidatus Woesearchaeota archaeon | reverse complement strand
GTTCTTTGTTGCATCATCATTGTTAACATTGCTCAGTATAATCTATCTAGAGACTAAAACTCTGGAGATAAAATTATCATAACCTTATGGAGGAAACAAAAATGAAAGAAAAAATCAACAAAGACAAACAAGAACAGCAGGGAGCTAAGGCGCAAACAAGCGCTGGTTGTATTCACTGTTCCTAAAATCAGAAGCTATAGTGAGAGCGATTTAGTAGAAGTAGTAAAAGTTTACAAGTCTGCTTTTGCAGAACCGCCATGGAATGAATACATGAAGTGCTGTAGTTGTGGTGTGAATTATGGAAAACGAGAAGTAGGGATGCCTAAAAGAAATTGTAAACAATGTGCCAACCCATTGGTGTTAAGAGAGTTCTGGAGTTTTGGAGATATTGAAACTGATCTAGTTTCTGGACTCTCACAAAAAAACCCCATAGCTCTCGTTGCAGATAATGGAAAAGGGCTTGTAGGATTTACATGGGGCTATCAAGTACCCTTGGAAAAATTCCCTTGTTTAGCAGGTAAAGTCCAAGAAGAAGCAAGCTACATGGATGAGGTTGCAGTGAGAAGAACTAGGAGACAGAAGGGAATGGGTACGGCACTAGGAGTACAGTATCTGGAAATAGCAAAACAGCAGGGAATGCTGGAAGTAGTTCTAAGAACAGATGAAAGAAACAAAGCTTCCATGAGTCTATTTAGAAAACTAGGCTTCACAGACATTCCTGACTCTAATAATCCCAGAGGAAAAGTCTATGATCCAGACCCAGAATATCAAAACAGAATTTATCTCAGAAGGGAGTTGACACGATGAAGACTGACGTCATAAATTTAACGAGGGATTTGCTAAGAATCCCTTCCCCTTCTGGGAATGAAAAACAAATAGGAGAGTTTCTAGCAAAACGACTAAAGAGATCATGTAAGGTAAAATTGCAAAAAGTAGGAAATCGGTTCAATATACTAGCAACTAAAGGAAAACCGAAATTGCTCCTGACAACGCATATGGACACTGTGCCGAAAGAACTTCCATTAAGAGAGGATAAGAAATGGATCTACGGACGCGGTGCTTGCGATACAAAAGGAATCATTGCTGCCATGATCTGTGCTGTAGAAGAAGCTATAGCTTTAGGAAGAAATAATTTTGGCTTGTTGTTTGATGTCAGTGAAGAAACAGATTTTTCAGGCATTAAAAAAGCAATAACTTTAGTTAATCCTAAGGTAGTTATTGTAGGTGAGCCAACAAAAAACAAGATTGTTTACGGCCAAAAAGGATTATTGGGAATAAAAATAAAATGCAGGGGTAGATCAGCTCCCGGTGCAACACCAGAACAAGGAACCTCTGCTATTTATGAACTTTTAACAATCTTAGACAAAATAAAAGGGAAACAACTTCCTACAGATCAGAAGTTAGGAAGCACGACCCTAAATATAGGCCAAATAAAAGGGGGGGTAGCTCCTAATGTGGTTGCAGATTATGCAGAAGCAATCATCGAAGTCAGAACAACTTGTTCAAATGAAAAAATAAAAAAAGTGCTTCTGAAAAATATCCCTAAAAGAAATATTAAGATACTTTATAATTTTGAACCAAGTATAAATGCAGATGAAAAATTCTTAGCCAATTTCAACTGCGAAAAAGAAATAGTGTCTTATTTTAGTGAAATGTATTTCTGGGAAAAGAAAGCAAAAACTATTGTCTTTGGTCCAGGAGACTATAAATATGCACACACTGATCTTGAGAAGATAAGGAAAAGTGATCTGATAAAAGGAAAACAAGCTTATGTAGATATGATAAAACTAATAACAAAGAAGTTACACACAGAACAACTCTAGAAAGCTTTTTAAACCATATCCACAGTCAGCTAAGCTACAATGCAAGCGCAAATTCTCAATTTTAGAGGCGGTTTACACACCAAGTCTGATAATCACATGATCATCAAGATCCCAGGAGTAGACAGTCGAGAAGCAGCCATGAAGATGAAGGCTAAAAAAGTAGTCTGGACAAGTCCAGCTGGCAAGCAAATCAAAGGTGTAGTCGCTAACGCTCACGGTAACAAAGGAGCAGTTCGTGTTATTTTTGAAAAAGGTATGCCTGGTCAAGCCATCGCTAATAAGGTAGAGGTGCAATAACTATGGCTGGCTTACGTAAAGGAGTTTCCTATAGACGTATTGAACGTCCTTATACTCGTAAAAGTAAATTCAAGCACAGATCCTACGTTAAAGCAGTACCCAATTCCAAAGTCGTTCGTTTCGACATGGGAGACATCAAAAAAACTTATAATTTCAGAGTAGACTTAATCGCTAAAGATGCTTTGCAAATTCGTCACAATGCTATTGAAAGCGCGCGTCAGATTATCAATCGTCACTTAAATATAAAATTAGGCAATAATTATTTCTTTAAAGTGCGTATGTATCCGCATCATGTCTTGCGTGAAAACAAAATGTTGACTGGAGCAGGAGCTGATCGTATGCAGACTGGTATGCAGTTGGCTTTCGGTAGACCTGTAGGTATTGCAGCGCAAGTGCTTCCAGGCAAGCAAATTTTCTCTGTCAAAGTTATGACTCGCGCTGATGTTGAGGCGGCTAAATATGCGTTAAGAAAAGCTAGATCCCGTCTTCCAGGACACTACGGTCTAGGCATTGAACTCTTGCGGCCAGAAGTAATTGTCAACAAAGACGACGAATAAAGTAAACTGTTCTAGTTATCTCTCTTTCTTTGCACGTAATTTGAGTCGTCGCAATAAATTAGCATTCGTTACTACAGTAATCGAGCTTAAGGCCATAGCTAATTCTGCAATCACAGGATGTAACAGTCCAGCCATCGCAACTGGAATAGCAATCACATTATAGGCAAATGCCCAGAACAAATTTTGTTTGATCTTGCTAAAAGTTTTCTTGGATAAGGTAATAGCTTCTACAACACCAGTCAAAGATCCTTTTGTCAGCACAAGATCACCAGCTTCAATAGCTATATCAGTTCCAGTGCCCATAGCAATCCCTACATTAGCTTGCTTCAGTGCAGGTGCATCATTAATCCCATCGCCAACAAAAGCAACCATTCCATAGCGTTGCAATTCTTCTACTTTCTTTGCTTTCTCTTCTGGTAAGACTTGAGCAATCACTTGGTCAATGCCTACTTGTCGAGCAATAGCTTGTGCTGTCACAGCATGATCTCCTGTAATCATCACAGTAACATAGCCTTCTCGCTTTAACTCTTGCAATGCAAATACAGAATCTTCCTTGACTGCATCAGCAACACCTATCACTCCTATGACTCGTTTATTTTCAGCAACAAGCATCACAGTTTTTCCGTTAGACTGATAGGAATCAATAATCTCTGTTACTTTAGCAAGAGGAATCCGTTTATCTTGAAACAAAGCAACATTGCCAACAAGAACTTGTTTAGTTCCAATGATACCTTCAACACCTTTGCCGCGAATGATTTTGAATTGTTTCACAGGTTTGTAAGTATGCAGTTGTGCTTTTGCGAGTATAGCGTGTGCTAAAGGATGTTCACTTAATTTCTCCAGGCTGGCTGCTATTTCCCAGAGATGAGTTTCAGGAACTAAGCTATGAATTGCAGTAACTTCTGGTTTTCCTTTGGTGATAGTGCCTGTTTTATCAAAGACAATAGTCTTGACGTCTTTCATAGTTTGAATTGCTTCACCTTTTCTAATGAGAATGCCATGTTTTGCTCCAATGCCTGCGCCTACAGTAAGAGAAATAGGAACAGCTAAACCAAGTGAACAAGGACATGCAATAACCAAGACTGCAATAGCAATGCCTAGAGATAGTCCAAGATCGCCGCTAAAATACCACCAAGCGCCAAATGTTAAAAGAGTTAAAACTAAAATCACAGGAACAAAAATACTAGTTACTTTGTCTGCAACTTTCTGGATAGGAACTTTCGTGCCTTGTGCTTCTTCTACTAAATGAATAATATGTGCTAAGAAAGTATCTTTGCCAACCTTAGTTGCTTGAACATACAGGACACCATCTTGATTAAGAGTTGCTCCAATGACAGGATCTTTAATTCTCTTTTCCACAGGCATGCTCTCTCCAGTGACCATGCTTTCATCAACTGCGCTGCCGCCTTTGACAACGATGCCATCAGTAGGAATTTTCTCTCCAGGTTTGATGAACAAAATGTCTCCAAGTTGTACTTGATCAATAGGGATCTCGAATTCTTGATTATTGCGAATAACTCGTGCTTGTTTTGCTCCAAGTTCTAGAAGTTTTCTAATTTCTTGAGTTGCTCTTCCTTTTGCTCGCGCTTCGACATATTTTCCAGTAATAAAAATAGCCATAATCATAGCAGCAACGCCAGAATAATCTTTAGTTGGTAAAAAGAAAGTTAAGACTCCTGTGAAATAAGCAATAACTGTTCCTAAAGCTATCAAAGAGTCCATGCTGAAATAGAAAGTAAAGAATCCTCTAAAACCGCTCCATACGGTGGAAAATCCTACAATAAAAATAACCGGGAATGCTAAGCCAAGAATAACCCAATTCATAAGAGTTTCAGGTAATAAAAATATTCCTAAAAGTCGATCAGCAAACATCAGAACAGCAATAGGTATGGAAAAAATCCAAGCCCAAATAAGCTTTCTCATCCAGCTACGAATTTCTGGATCATCTGGAAGTTCACTGTGATTATGGTTATGCATGGTTGTTAGTCTCCTGTTGGGTAGTTATGCTTTTTCAAAAGTAATCTGTGTTGCTGTATAACCTGCTTTTTTCACTGCTTGTTTTATATCTGCTTCTGTTACTTGGTCTTCACAGTCAGCATAGCCTTTTTTCATTAAAACATTGACGCGGATATTCTTGACTCCGCCCATTTTAGTTAGGCTTTTTTCAACATGTGACGCGCAAGATGCGCAGTGCATGCCTTCAATCATCATCGTTGCTTTCTTCATGGTAATTATTTCCTCCGTTGCTTAGTATTGTGTTGCAGTTGTTGTGAAAACCAAAAAGTACCTAAAATAAGGAAGATTAGAACAGGTATCCAAAAAAAGAGCATACCAAAGCCCATAAATCCATAACTAGTGCATCCAAAACCTCTAGTGCTGCTGCCGAAGAGAATAAACAAGACAAGTAAACCAACAATTCCCCAAGCTAAGGAAGAGTTATTCTGCATGTTGCTTCACCCCTCGTAAAATATGAATACAATGCTGTGACATGTGATGGTCGATGAGTTGCATTAAAGGTAATATAGTTTTTTCATTGAGCATATAATAGTGATATTTGCCCTGAATCTCCGTTTGTACAAATCCACATTTCTTCAAGCGTGCAAGATCATGGGAGACTGCTGTTTGATCTAAGTGTAGTACTGCAGCAAGCTCTGTGACATTTTTCTTGCCCTTTCTTAAAATATTAATAATACGCAAGCGAGATTCAGAGATTAAAGTGCCAAAGAAAATTTTATAGGCTCCATAAATCTCAGTTTCGTCAAATCCTTCTTGATGGCAATGTTGTAATATGTTTTTATTTATCATATGAATCTATAATACATATGTTATATATAAAGCTTGTGATCTAAAAAAATGTCCATGTAAAGTATGCTAAAACACTCATAAGGAATGCTCCAGCAAGGGAAATCAGTAGCCCAGCCTTGAGCAAGTCCTTGATATGCACATACCCTGTAGCATGTGCCATCGCAGTTGGTGGTGTTCCCATGGGAAGCACAAAGTCTAAACTCACACCTATAGAAGCAGCAACAACTAAATTAGTCATATCTGTGTTAAGCACTGTAGCAAGTGCAGTAATAATCGGGATAAAAACAGAAGAGGCGGCAGTATTGCTTAGAAAACTAGTAAGGAGTATGCCTGCAAAACCCATGACTAAAAGCACTATAAAATAATGTTGAGAGACCAATGAGGCTCCAAGGAAATGAGAAATGCTATCGTCTAAACCAGAAGTGTCAATGGCCATGCCTAAAGCAATACCTCCTCCGATCAGAATGAGAGAGTCCCAGCCAATCTTATGAAAATCTTTAGTATTTATCAGATTGAAAACTGACAAGAGCACTACAGGAACTAAAGCAATAACGCTGCTATGAAATCCATGCAAACCCTCAGTTATCCAAAGAAGCACAGTAAGTAATAAGATTGCTGCGACTTGTATTTGTTTTTTGGTAAAAGGATGCACATGTTTCTGCATTTTCAAAAAATGTCTTTCAGAAGGGAAAATCTTGCGAAGGATATACCAGGTGATCAACACCATAAGTATCATGAAAGGAAATCCTCTTAATCCCCATTCAAGGAAACCAAACGTAATGTCATGTTCTGTCAAAAATTTCTGTGCTATAACATTAGGAGTGCTTCCGATAAGTGTTCCAATACCGCCAATAGTCGCGCCATAGGCAACTGCTAAAATTAATGATTTGCCAAATTGAGACTTAATGGGATTCATTCTGTTTTTTGCTAAGATAAACAGTGCAATAGGCATGGCAATAGCTGCAGCTGCGGAATTACTCATCCACATAGAGAGAAATGCTGTTGCAGTGAGTACGCCAAGTAAGACCATAGAAGAAGAAACGCCAAATTTGCCAAGAAGCTTATGCGCTAAATATTCATCAAGCCTGTGCTTATGCATCGCGATAGCAAGAACAAAACCACCAAAGACTAGCACAACAACTTTGTCAAAAAACTGGGCAAAGACTTTGTCTGCAGGAAAGTGTCCAAAGACAATAAGGAAGAGAGCAACAGCCAATGCAGTCGCGTGCAAAGGAATAACTTCTGAGATCCAAAGCACCAGAGCAAAGCCTATGATGGCAATAGTCATCTGTGCTTGGTTAGAGAGTCCTAAAGGAA
>JAUXTV010000089.1 GCA_030679025.1 Candidatus Woesearchaeota archaeon | reverse complement strand
GCATTATTAGTTGTGTTAATTGCGATTGGCGCATTAGCATTCTTCGGAGTATTAAATCCAAGTAAGTTCTTGCCGAACTCTTGTTCACTAGCTCCAGGATTTGCATGTAATGATTTCAAAGCATCTGCTTCAACAGGTGTAATTACCATTGTAGTTCAGAATGGATTAGGTGACAATTTGAATACAGTAAATCTTTATTTGTCAGGTGTCCAGGGAGCAACTTGCCCAACAACAGCATTTGCGCCAGCATCAACAACTATCAATGATGGTTCATCAGTGCAGTTTACTTTAGGATGTACGGCAAGTACTTTAGTAAAAGGTACAAAATTAAAAAGCGACTTGCAAATTGATTACTTTGTAGGTAGTGGTACGAACGCATTATCACATAAAAAAGTCGGCGCTTTAGTTGTCGGAATTGAAGCTTAAACGCTTTAATTCTTTTCTTTTTCTTTCTTAATTAAATGAATACTGGTTAGAAATATGAAAAGAAGAATAGAATTGCTGCTCATAGGCTTAATAGTAATAGGAGCTGCACTTCTACGTATAATATTTTGGCAGCCAGATATCTATGGTTCAGATTTTTTCTACCATTATACAGTTACTGAACAAGCTATTGCAAATGGAAAGTTGTCGAATGATAATAATTTAGCAATGTGTTATGAGGGCGTAAAGCAAGGACATCCGCATGGTTTTTATTTCTTACCTTATATAGGTGGAAAAATATTAGGTTTAGATAATGCCTTTATAATCTTGCCAGTACTATTGGGTTTAATTTCATTAATATTAACGTATATGCTGCTGAAAAAACTATTTAGTAAAAGAGTAGCTATGGTTGCTCTATTCTTTTTAGCAATATCAGTAGGCCATATATCAAAATCATTCCCATTTTCATGGCGAGGAGAAAATCTAATTTATCCATTATTATTAGGAGCATTACTAACGTTATATACTGCGTTATTTGAAAAAAAGAAAATATATGCTATCATAAGTGGAATACTTTCTGGAGCAAGTATATGGTTCTGGAATGGATACCCTCTGCTGGTTTTAATATGTTTAGGCACTATATTACTAACAATTGCCTGGAAATGGATAAAAAAAGAAAAAGATATGCTTGAGTGCATACTTATAGGTATGTTAAGCATGGTAACACAAGCTATAGTGCTTATTTTTCTCAGTAGAACTATAGAATTAGCAGGAAAGGGGCTTGTGTTTGGCAGATACTATTATCCCATTATAATAATAGTCACAATAGCGATAAGTGGAGTTATTTATTATACACAGAAGAAGCGTTCAATAAAACCGTTAATAGTTGTTTTTTTCATAATGGGGGCAGCTACCCTATTTTTTATGCCTTATATAAAACAGATTTTGATGGGTTTTGGTTCAGTAGATTCGCTTATGGGAACAATAACACCTACTGAGTTACAGACTACTAAATGGTATCAATATCTATTTGCATTTCACATACTATTGATTACAAGTCTGCTAGGGCTATATCAATATATAAAAAATTTCACTGCTCAGAAAGCTTTCTTTTTGGGATTATTGCTTCCTTCTTTATATCTTATTGGAAGTGCTTCTCGTTATATTTATTTTGCGAGCATACCTATTTTAGCACTGACAGGAATTTTCCTTGAGCAAAGAAAAAAAGTAAAGAAAAAATTTGATATTTTTATCTTTTTGACAATAGTACTGATGATATTTATGTCAGTCTATAGTTTATATGCAATACCAAAATATTTATCAGAAGGCCATCATGTACAAAACAAAGAGCCTTATCAATTTTTGCGGGAAAATACAGAAAAAAACGCATGTATAATAGAAATAAGTGATCAGGGAGCAACTACAGAATTCTTGGCAAAAAGATATTATTATTTCCATTCATTAGGGGCAGATTATACGCGTTTAAAAAAAGTGCATAACTTTCTTCTTGATGAAGGCGAGAACAACTTCGGAATTGAAAATCTATACATATTAGTAAGTTATAATGATCTGGCAAAGATAAGATTCATAAGTCAAAATACGGACGTCAAAACAGAAGAGATAGGATTCTATCGAACAATCACGTATGGTGATGAAGAAGAAATAAATGAGACAGAATTAACAGAAGGGCTAGATTTTATGAAACATGTTTTTGTAAATAATAAGTTATATGTAAACGAAACAGGAAAAGGTTGTGCTTATGCCGGAAAATATGACACATTTTATCTAAAGGATGGCGTTTGTAACACAACTTTATTTAAAATGCTGACTAATCAAACAATTACAGATTTTAAGAATGTGTACTTTAAAGAAGGATATGCAATATATAAATATGAACCTAATGCTTCCTAAAAAAGATTAACTTAAAAGTTCTCAAGATAATCTTGATATCAAAAAAGAAAGACCAATTCTCTATGTAAAAGATATCATGTTTAATGCGTTCATCTAGAGAAGTGTTGCCATAATACCCATTAACTTGTGCCCAGCCAGTCATGCCTCCTTTTACTGCATGTCTTTCAAGATAATGAGGAAGTTGATCTTTGAATTGTTGAATAAAGAAAGGTCGCTCAGGACGTGGTCCAACCAAAGACATATGCCCTAAAAAGACATTAAAAAGTTGCGGAAGTTCGTCTAAATTAGTTCTGCGTAAAAACTTTCCAAGAGGATAAATACGAGAGTCATTATTGTCAGCCCATTTAGGTCCTGTCAAACTTTCTGCGTCTGGAACCATGGTACGAAATTTGTAGAGTTGAAAGGGTTTATAGTTATAAGAAACTCGCTCTTGTTTATAAAAAATATGCCCTTTAGGAGAAAGGAGTTTTATGAATATACTAATAAAAAGAAAAAGAGGTGAAAGAAAAATAATAAAGAAAAGAGAAAAGAAGAAATCAAAAAGACGTTTAAGCAATGCGTTTGATCCGTGAAGCTGACTGGTTTCAAGTTTCAGAGCAGAAATGCTGCCAATACTAGAGGGTGTAATACGTTTAGTTAATAGATTAGTATAATGGGGGATAAGAGTATAAGCAACCCGATAGCCTGCTCTGTGGATAATGTCGAGAAGCTTGGATTGTTGTTCACGAGGTAAGTGGATGATGATTTCATCAATAAATTTTTCACGAACTACTGACTCAAGACGCTTAAGTGATGATAAAGATAGTTTTTCAACCAACAAATAGCCAGTATTACGCGTAATATGTTGAGAAAGATAAGATAATGAATTTTGATCACTAATAAGAAGCGCTCGTGTTAAAAAATAGCCTTGATAATAGAAAAAACGCTTAAAGCGATTCAAGATAAAACGACCAGAGCTAATAAAGAAAAAACTAGAAACGAAGCTAAGAGCAATAAAGAGACGTGAATAAGAGATCTCTCGTTGAATAAAAGTGAAAGTCATAAAAACAAAGAAC
>JAUXTV010000064.1 GCA_030679025.1 Candidatus Woesearchaeota archaeon | reverse complement strand
GAGCACTTTAAACTCTACCCGTATCTTGTCTTGGTTCTGCAGAGGGTTTATGTATGCGAGGTCATATCTAATAATTTTTTTCATAATCCTTGGTCTAGCTATGGCCAATCCCTTTACAGCATTCATAATCTCATTTGTTCTAGTTATCGCGGCTTTTATTTCTCCCTTAAAGATGAGATCACAATCAATATCTTCAGAGAATCTTTTATTTTTTAGGTATACCCTGTTGATAGCGGTTCCGCCCTTTAAGACAATATCATCGTTGTTTTGCAGCTGGAGAAGCACTTCACTTATTACTTTATCTTTAGCCACCATATTCAATGATAACTCTTCTTTCGCCGCTATCCTTCTTACCTCATCTAATTCCATTTACTGCCACCACGAGACTATCTTTTCCCTTCCCATATTATCCTGTATTTTCCATTTTTGATTATATACTGATCTGCCTTTTACAGGCATGAGCTTTACTGGATTTTTTACTCTCTTTTCCAAGTACTCAAAAACAAACGAGGGAATTTTAAGATTTATATATTCTTTCATCATTTCTAGGACATACCCTGTTCTTTGGCAGAGCGCGTTGTTGTTTACTCCTTTAAAAAAAGCCATAAATTTACGCCAGTTTATTGGCGCGTCATACAACGCCTTTGTTATATTTACAAAACCTATTTCTCTTGGTCTTACAAAACAATCAAACATTGTTTTTTCTATTGTTGAAATATAAATATCATCTCTTAGGACAAATCCTGTAAAATACTTTTTGAATGGGATATACTTCACTTCATAGTTTGCTCCTTTGAGGGGGATTTTTTCCCTGAAGTTTCTGGTTATTACTGTTATAGTAAAATCCTCATATTCTATCAAATTATAATACCGCAGCGCGGAGCCTAAACCAATATATCCTTCTTTTATTCTTAACGCAAGCTTATATAAGTTTTTTAGCTTCGCAGGATTATAGTAGAGGTCTTTTTTCGCTCTTTTGAGATACCCTTTCTTATACAGCCCATAAAGCAGCTTGTTTTTCTTATTTGACGTGATCTCAGGAAATATCATTCGTATTAGCTCACTATCAACTATTTCTTTGTCCTCGATATACTTCCAGAGCTTATATTCTTCCCTTGTTAAATAGTTTTTTTCTACCATATTCTTCCTTTAGAAGGAATAAAGTATATAAAACTTTCTATCGCTCTTTTTAGCTGATATACCTCTCTTTTTCTTTTAGGAGTCGCTGTCTATCCGCGCTTTTGCAATTTTCCAGAATAGTCTATGTACACTGTTTTTACCTCTTTTCTTGAACATATATTTTCTAATACCTATATGTATATATATCTCTTATTCCGTTTTTTTTTTAGAAAGATGGTGTTTAGACAAGAGCGACATATTTTTATTGCTACTTTTTTAATTCTCTTAATGGGTTTTTTCTCAACTACGAGCTCGTTACAAACTTCTTTATCTGTAGAGTCTGCAACATCATCCCCAATATCTACTGAGGAACCTTCATTATCTTCTCCTCCTGAAGACTCTTCACTTTTAACTCCTACTGGTTTAGCTGTTACTGATGCTACTTCGAGCACTGATCCACTAGGAGATCTTATAGATATTCGAGAAGAATTTGAGTATTTAGGAAATGCCAAAAAATGTCCTGAGCGAGTTGCGCTTTTTTCAAGACTTGTGGAGAGCTATATTAATTTTGAAAAGACAACAATTTATGTTGCATGGGGGGAGTATAATAGTCCTTCGCGTGGGGGATATATAGAAGAACAATATTTTCTTTTGATGAAGGAAATGATACAAATGTATTTCAGTCTTTGTATGGATGATCCTAATGGTTATAATCCACTAAGTGAGCCGTATGAAAGAGCACTAAAGCAATTTAAACGCATAAACTATGATCGAAAGGATCAATTTCCCAGGTTAGTTAACAACCCCTTTTCCAAATCTCCAGAAAATGTTAACCTAGACTTAGACACTTGCTTTACACCTGTCACACATGTACCCTTACCTGTAGATCACGTTGGGGAAATTTTATATGGTTTGGGTATATTCGCAGCCTCAGTTCTTACTGGTGGTTTAGTTGTTCTTAGTATAAGAACGTTAGGATGTGTAGGCACAGCTGTTAGTACTGGTGGAAGAATAATTTCTATTTATAGTCGCACTGCTCCGATAATTCCTATTGCATCTGTATCAACTAGAACAGCTATTTTAACTACATCAACACTAGCTGCAGTAACTCCCAATATTGCTTCAGCCGTAGCAAGAGGTGTTGCAGCCTCAACTGTTGTCTTGGCAATTGGAATTGCAACTGATCAACTAAACGCTCAAAATACTGGAAATCTAAAAACATTAAGCGAAGATCAAGTAAATGCAGTAATAGATGGACTTACTCCAGCGGACAACGCAAGATACGCAAATGAGGCTCTAAGAGCTTGTCTAAATATGTACCTAAGACCTTGCCCGAAAACAGGGGGTCTTATTCCTGAAGGAATAGTCAATGATAAAAAAGAAAATCCATTCACACCGACAGGACCAATTACCGCATGCAGAGACAACACACTTCCAGCAATACCTACTATCAAGGGATTTAGTACTGGAAACCGTAATATTGGCAAAGTTTATATGGATGTTTCTCCAGACTTTTCAGGGCAGCCTGGACCAGTTGGCCCCCCTGCACCAGGAGATAATGTAGGACTTCAAGCAGCAGCTTTTATGGATGAGCTAGGCCAAGATGTAAGCAACTTAGTGCAGTATTATGTCAACAGTGTTAAAGAAGGTCAAGATGATGAGGTTTTATTTGACTTCACTAATTTTTGCCAGCAATATCCTCCGGGCTCAGTTATTACTGGTGCTTTCCGATTTAAATTTATGGGCAAATGTGGTCCTAAATATATGGATATGGCTTTCAGCTATAATTGCGGTACTAGAGCAACACGATTAGAGGGAGCTCCTATAACTGGTGGTTCACGTCCATCTACTTCCCTCTTCCAATGGTTATTGAGACTTCTTCAACAAAGATCCCAATCATCAAAACCAGCACCTATTACTCCTGGAGGCACTCCTAGCACTTGCAGTGGCAATGCTTGTGTAACTGCTGGCAATCCACCATGTCCTGCTGGACAATATTGCACTGCTGCTTGTGTTTGTCAGCCTAATGTTTGTGGCGATGGTGTCAAAGGTCAAGGAGAAGCATGTGATCCTGGAGTAAACCCTTCTGGTTGTCTAGCAACTGAGACATGTACTAACATTGCAAATACTTGTACTTGTGTACCATTACGTAGAAAGGGTGGTATAACTGGAGCCGCGGTCACAAATATTCTTACGACAGAACAATGGACCTTTAGATCGGGAACGCCGACTGATTCTGTTACGATGACCTATTTTAATAATCTTGGAAAAACAGCACAAGGAACTTTCAAACGTGCACCATTCGAACCTCTTGTTATCACATTAGATGGTGTAACCACTACTTATACTCATGACGCCAATAATAAACTCCAATCCCTATCTGATACTAAGGGCTTTCAAGAAACTTATATGTACGATTCCACAGGAAAACTTTCACAAATTAATTCACAATATCCAGGACTACGCGCGAACAAGATGATTTTTACTCCTTTTGACCTTCCAGAAGATGATATTTATAACGATCGTTATGTGGGTGTTCGAGTGCATGAAACTCTTCCCTTTTTACAACATTCTTTCTTGAGAGCAATCTTTTTACGTTCAAAGAATTCTTCACCTCTTTCGAGTGATTTGCCACCCTATAGTACTTATGTGATTACTCATACCATCAGCGCAGACAGAACAACAGATATTTTTACTGTTGTCACAGATCCGAATGAACAACGTTATACCACATCAACTACGAATGTCTATACAACAGATTCAAAATTACAATCCACTACTTATACAGTTGATTACAATGGTGATGGCACTGCAGAACGAACATTAATTTATACTTATCATTATGATACTTACGGACGTAGAAGTTCAGTCACTGACAATACTGGGCGTATCTATACTTATTATTATTCACCAATGACTCTTGGAGTACGTGATGCTTGGAAATTGACATACTTATTGAGTATCAAAGATAATGAGGGTGATGATGTCACTGTGAGACCAAATGGAGTTGCTGTCTACTTATGATCAGCAATGTTTATATATTTGTTCTGGAGATGATTTAATATGCAGAAAAAAAAGACATCACAACAAACTTTCTTATTACTTTCTCTTATTTTTGTCATTCTTTTAATTTCATTTTTTTCTTATCAACGATTGTCTGGACAAGCAATCACTGACCGTAGCGGTGTTCGTGCTGTTAGTTCACCAGTACAACAACAAACAGGGACTACAGATTCAGCAGTTACAGGAACTGGCGATCTTCCTGATTCTGATTGTGAAGTAGACATGGACCATTGTGATGGAAAATGTCCTTGTGATGTTTCAGTTACGTGCGGAGTGTATGGCTTTATCCCTGGGAAGACCTGTAATACTGGGGGTGTCGCAAATCTTTTGAAAGAATTCTGTAAAAAAGTTGTTGAAGATACTAACAAAGCATGTCTTGATAGCATATCAAAATGTGAGGGTCTCAAACCTGCGCATGGTCCTAACTACAAATGTGAAGGAAGCGCTGGAGTAGCTGCTGGAGCAAATAATAATGGTCAATGCCAACCAAGCCAAGTATTTGAACCTGAGTATAATCCTGATGGTACTATAAGAACACGTCCTGATGGCACTCAAGTCGGTAAACTTATCAAAGGAATCATTCTCACTTGCGAAGCTTCTTGTCCACTCTATTGTAGTGAGGTTGAAATCTGATGAGCTTTCTAACTTCTTTTTCTCGCAGTAAATTGTTCTTAGTATTTATTTTTTCTCTTCCACTCTTCTTGTTCTTTATCGCCTATCTCCATGATGTCTATGCCACTGCTGATGCTACATCGGGTGTTGCTCCTGTTAATTGCGGAAATATTAAAAAAACTCTTAGAGTTACTGATAAAGACGCGACTCCTCACTGGGGAAGCAAGTGCGATTTCGATAGTTCTGTTCATTGCGCGAGTATAAGTGTACAGGCTATTAAAAATGCTTGTCAATTAACTAATTTTCCTCAAGTTGAATGTCCTAAGGGATGTGTCGCCGCATTAACTCAACCTTATAATGAAATACTTTCTTGTACAGAACGACAACGCCCCATCATTGAACCTCGAATAGGATCTGTTGCTAGTTGTGCTGCTTCTTGTGAGATCAGGTGCATTCCCAAAATACAATTACCAGCATAAATTTAATATATTATCAATTTAGACTACTTATCACTTGTTGTAATATCTTTTTTTCCACTCTTCAGCCAAAGCTCTTCTAAAACTATCTCCTATGAGACAATAGATAACTCCACTTATTTTTCCTTCAATCCATGATACATCAATTTTAGGATTTTTCTGTTGTAGATGTCCCAACTGGACAACCAGCATATCGATGGGCTTATGACATTTAGAAATAACATTTTACACAATTTTCCTAAAACGAATCTTTAAAAGCACTAAAACTTTCTCTCTTTTTATGTCAAAGATTCCTACTACTCAAAAACAATGCGCAGACTGTGGCAATTGCTGTACTAAGTTTTGGATCGCTTATCCCAAGAAAAAAGGTCCCTGGAGCGGGGAGATTGATCGTTTTAAAATGCTGGATACTGATAAAATATGGGTTGAAGAGCATGGAGACAGCTCTTTAGTAGTCTTTGATTTTCCCTGTAAAAATGTCAGAAAAACAAAAGAAGGCTGGCTTTGCAATATTTATGATTCAAGACCTGAGATCTGCAGACAATATCCAAGACATTATTCTCAAGGTGAAGAAAGATATTGTGCAGCCATGAAAGATTATGCCGCAAAGAAGAAGCCCATTTCGAAAAAACTTTCTCGACGCAAGAAATAGTTATTACTTTTTCATAGTTTAACAACATTTATAAGCCTCTTTTACTGACTTTTTTAGATGAATAAGAGGTTATTCGCGCTTTTGCTTTTAGTATTTTTATGTGCTTTATTTACTGTTTCTAGTCTTACTTATATTGATGGAAAGCTCTTGGCTGATGCTTCTGCTGATGAGCAAGCTGTTCCAGTCATTCAAGGAGAAGCTGTTACGAGCTCTAGGTCAGAACGAGAGGTTTCAGACGTTACTCCTGCTTCCAATGAACCTACACTTCTTATTCGACGCCCTTCAGATGTAGTAAAGCCTACTCCCTGTACTATAACTTCTTTGCAATGGAATACAGATCGAGCTTCTCCAGGCGATGAAGTTTTTTTAACTGCTCAAGGAAAGGGCGATTGTGACAAACAAATTATTTATCTTTCTTTTTACAAAGAATCTCAATTTTTAGAAGAGCTTCCTGCTCAATTTGATAAAAGTACTGCACAAATTGCCTGGAATGTTCCGAGTAGCACTGTTCGCAAAAATCCCTTTACCGATATTCTTCGAGCACTCTTCCGTACTACACTTAGCATTTCAGATTCGACAACTTATGTTGCAACTACTTTTACTTTAGCAGGACATACAGATCTTACTGGTGATTCTTTGATTAGTTCTCCTCCTCTTTCTTTGGGAGAATCTTCTGGTTCTAGTAGTGGTGGTGAACCTGGCAGCGGACCAGATATTCCCTGCAGCTCTATTTCACAATATGGAATTACTTGGAACTTTGCATCTCCTTTCCCTGAATGCGGACAATTTGCAAACGGCGACTGGTATGTTGTTGAACCTGTCACCATTGTTAGCAAAACTCCAGCACAAACTCTTAGTCCTGGCAGAAATGGTGATTGGATAAATCCGAGATTTAATGTACAAGGCGTTAATGGCGCCGCACACCCTTATGACGATCGTCTGAATACTGGAGC
>JAUXTV010000055.1 GCA_030679025.1 Candidatus Woesearchaeota archaeon | reverse complement strand
TGAATAGAATAGCAGTTATATTTCTAAAAATTAATATTTCTGTTGGTGTATAATCAAAAAGAAACCTTTTGTTATAAGTCTTTTTTAGATTTTTCTCAATTTTTGCTATGTAGCTTCTTGCGCTTTTATTGAAAATTGTTTTTATTTTAAGTCCTTTTTTAAATGCAATTCTTCCATATTTTGTATAAAACAGTTCTAATTTTCTTTCTTCTTTGCTTGTTCCAGCGCCGATAATATGAACTTCTTCATTCTTTTTTGCCATATCTAAAAAACTAATAAAAACAGTCTCTATTCCTTTCCATCCCATAAATACTTCTACTTTTACGCTTTCCGGAATATTTTCATATTGTGATTGAAACTCTGGCATAATTTTCTCTAATTCTTTTTCTTCTTGTAAAATTTCTTCTTGTTTTTTACGAAGATAATCTCTAATTCTAACTGGCGGACCTCCCATAAAGTGTTTTACCCCATTTTTTATAATAATGCTGCATAATCCTTTATCAATTAATTTATCGGTTATTTCATAAATTTTTGAAGGAGCAATTTTAGATTCTCTGATAAGATTGCCTTTTGAAGAAGTGCCTAACTTAATTAGAGCTAGGTAAACTTTTATTTCTGACTCTGTCAATCCAATCTTTCTAAGGAAATTATAACTTATTTCTTCTTTCATCGTCACCTCCAAAGGGGGGGCTCTTATTTATAAATTTTTCCTTAAGATTTTACTTAATGAATGAAGAAAAAGAACCAAATGGGATACTAGTAAGTGGATTAGAATTAGCTCTGCGTCCAGCAGACGAAAGAGACATAGGTTTTTGTTACGAGTTAATGAGTCATAATATGAGGGATTTGTTTGATAGGAATACGCCAGAAAAATGGTCAAGGGCTAAATTTAGGTCAGGGTTTAGACCAGATAGAATTACAATAGTTGAGCATGAGGGAATGTCTGTTGGATTTTATGATTATGAAATTGTTAAAGCTAAATGGATATATATACATAATCTTCACTTATCTAAAGATTATCAAACGGGCGTCGGCACTAAAATAATTAGTAGATTAATAGAACAGGCAGCAAGAGATCATAGCGTTAAAGCTGTAATTGCGAAGGTTTTTGCTGAAAACTTAAGACTTATTAGATGGTTACGAATGAGGGGGTATAATCTTGGTGAGAAGATTGAACAAGAGAATTCTTATTGGGTAATAAAAGATTTGCAGGAGATACAATGAGATATTTTAGCATTATATCTTCAATATTTGTAGCAGTTTTGATGGTTTCAAACACAATAGCAACAAAATTGTTCTCTTTAGGTCCTTTTATCTTTACTGGAGCGATATTTGTTTTTCCCATTAGTTATATCTTTGGTGATATCTTGGTAGAAGTTTATGGATATAGTCATTCAAGAAAAATAATATGGACTGGTTTTTTTGCACTTATAAGTATGTCAATTATTTATTGGTTAGTTGGTCTTCTTCCACCAGCGCCCGGATGGGAAAACCAAGAGGCATATGTTGCAATTTTAGGAGTAGTCCCAAGAATAGTAATTGCTTCGATAATAGGTTTTTGGGTAGGAGAATTTTCGAATGCTTTTGTTTTTGCGAAATTGAAGGTATTAACATCTGGAAAGCATTTATGGACTAGGACAATTGGCTCCACAATCGTTGGACAAGGAGTAGATACAACCCTATTTACATTCATTGGTTTTTTTGGTATAATCCCGAATCGAGTTTTAGTAGCAGCAATTTTATCAGGCTACATTTTCAAGGTAGTTTATGAAGCTGTTGCTACCCCATTAACTTATAAGATAGTTGGATTCTTGAAGAAAAGAGAAGGAATTGATCACTTTGATTATAAAACAAGCTTCAATCCCTTTAAATTTTGATAGTAATCTGACACCAAATTTACAGCACAAAAGAGAGCAAACTTTATATGGACTCAAGAACTAGGTAAAGTAATGTGTCTCGCGATCCCTGGAAAAATAATTAAGATAGAAGATGATGATGCTATAGTTGATTATATTTCTGAAAAAAGAGTAGGAAAAATAGTGGAAGGAACTTACAAAGTGGGTGATTATGTTATTATTCAGGGCGGATTAGTTATTGAGCAAATACCAGAAGAGCAAGCAAAAAAATGGTTGAAAGCATTGCCAAAATGACTCCAGAAGATCTTTTTCTCAAATATGCCTTTCCATGCACTATTGTGAAAGTGGCAAGAAAAGAAATCACGCAGCAAGAATATGAGTCTCTTGAGCAGGCAGCAAAAGAAAATCAGCCAGTGTCAAGAGAAAGATTAGAGAAGACTTATCCAAGTGCTGTAGCAAGAATGAAAGCAGTAGCAAAGGAGAAAGGGAAAGTCTATTTTTCTGAGGAAAATATTCGTGATTATTTTTTAGGCAGGCATAATGAATTGTTGCGAGGAACTTTCAAACCAACTAAAGAGCAAGGACCTGCGCTTGATGAGAATCTCCCACAAGCTATTCGAGAACTTTGTCTCATTACTACAGGAAAAATAGTTAAGAAAGGGGGGACTTTTTATGTAGTGGAGTTTGCAGCAGGAAAAGAAACAAAGCGAAGAGCAGTATCTAATATACTTGCGCCTGATGCAGAGATAGGAAATGTAATTAGAATACATTATGGTTATGCTGTTGAAAAAGTGTCTTGACGTGTTTTCTTTCGTTCTACAAAATACAGTAGTAAACTAACTCCTGCAATGAGAAGCAGGCTGCCAAAGAATTCTGAGACTGAAAGTGTATGAGTCACAAAAATAAAATTAAGCAAAGTAGTGATGGGGCTGCCCAAGAGAAGAATTGCCGTTGCAGTAGTGATCTTCACAGTCTTGATGCCGTTGTACCAAGTGTAAGTATAGCCAAGGAGTAAGAGTGAAGTAAATAAAATCCACAAAAATTGCTTGCCTGTAAGTTGCACAAGTTGACCTAAGTCTTGAGTAAATGTTAGGAAGAGCAGAATAAATAAAGAGCCAAAGAACATGCGGCCAAAGGCAACAATTGTTCCAGAAACAGTTTTGACAAGGTCTTTGGAAAGAATATTTTCTGCTGCCCAAAAGACAGTCGCTAATAAAATCAAGAGTTCTCCTTTGCCAAAAGAGAAAGTCTGTAGTTTTAAGAGAAGGAAATTGCCTGCGAGAAGTAAGAGCGCGGAGATAAAGACAGTTTTATGCAGTTTCTCCTTCAGGAAAAAAAGAGCAAGGGCCGCAACAAAGATAAACATAGTCTTATGAACGAAAGATCCTGCTGCGCTGCTAGTCAGAGAAAGTCCCTTGAAGAATAAGAGAAAAGGAATGCTGCCTCCAACAAGACCTATAACAACTAGTCTTCCCCAGTGTCGCAGAGACAATGTTTTCAAAGTGCTGAATTCACGCAGGAGTAATAAGAGAGAGAAAAGAAAGAGTGTTGTCATAATATTTTTTAAAAAAGTAAAAAGATATGGTTGAACCATCGACACAGAAAATTTATTGAGAAAAATAGAAACGCCACTGATCAATGCAGTCGCAAAAACTAACCACACTCCTTTAATAGTCATAAAATAAAAAAGGAAGATACATTTATAAATATTGCTGCGCTTTCTTTTTAGATACTACTAACTTTTTATGGTAGAAAGAGATGAAAAAGAAAGATGAAAAAAGAAGTCATCGTGATTGGGTGTGGTCCGGCAGGTCTTTCTGCAGCAATTTATTTGGGAAGAGCAAACATCGATACTTTAGTTCTAGGAAAACAAAAAGACAGTCAGGTCATGAAAGCGCATC
>JAUXTV010000011.1 GCA_030679025.1 Candidatus Woesearchaeota archaeon | reverse complement strand
TTTGATGAACTTATTGTGCGCAGAGATCTAGCCTATAATTTTTGTCATTTTAATACAAAACATGCAACCTATCAAGGCATGCCAGTCTGGAGCAGAAAAACTTTACAAGAACATAAACAAGACAAGAGACCTTATCTTTACACCAAAGAACAATTGGAACGAGCACAAACTCATGATCCTTATTGGAATGCAGCTCAATTAATAATGGTTCATACAGGAGCTATGCATGGCTTCATGCGCATGTACTGGTGCAAACAACTTCTGACCTGGACAAAACGACCACAAGATGCATTTAAGATTGCAGTTTACTTGAATGATAAATATCAACTAGATGGACGAGACCCCAATGGTTATGCAGGTATTGCATGGGCTTTAGGAGGATTACATGATCGACCCTGGTTTACCAAACCTATCTTTGGCAAAGTGCGCTTGATGAATATGTCTGGACTAGTGCGCAAATATAATATGCAGAGATATCTTGCTACTGTAGAAAAAATTATGCCTGATACAAATTCAAGAAAGCTTTGATTTCATCAATGAGCTTGTTAGTCTCTCTGATTAACTCATCTTCCATCTTGTTATATCTTTGACGAGCAACGACTTGATCATATAGTCTTCTAAACAAGGCCATGAATCCTTTGCTCCATTTATCCTCATAGTCTTTAATCATTGAGGAAGTAATCTTAAATTCTATAGAACATTTGTTTGTCTTTAACTTGAGACCATTACGATCAATTTCAACACTTTCCAATCCTAAAATAAGCATGCTCAGTTCTATTCTCCACTTGATGTAGAGATCCATTTTTTTCTCAGCAGTCCAGTAAATCTTGAGATCTTTGTTTTTCCCAGTATCTTTTTCATTGTATTCATCCTCGGAAAATTCATATCCATCATTTGCAAACCAGTTAAAAAGAGCTTTAGAGAATTCAGTCATATTGACGACGGATTCTTGCTTGATCTTAGCGTCGTTAATAACTACCTTCTTTTGCCCTGGCATAGCTTAGCAGAGAAGTTTCAGCTTAATAACACTTTTGGTCGTTGCGACATTCTTTATTTTTAGACAGAAAAAGACGTTGTAGATTAAACGCTTGGTTGACTTGCAAGATATCTTTGTCGTAGAGGCATTGCATGAACTAATTCAGCTCTAGAAACATATACTACTTGGTATAGTTCTACAAGACCTGCAGTTTCAGAATCCCATACTATATTTGACGTATGATCAATACCACGATTATGCAAGGCCGCAGTCAATTGAACAAGAGGACTTTCGTTGTCCGGTCCTACTGCTTCCTTTGCTAAACGAATTAATCCTTCTCTATGCATTGCAGCATCATATTCATCTAGATTAGGATTTGTTTGTTCTGTAGTCATAGGAGAAATGCACTTGCTCTCCTTTATAAAATTTACTCATGCTTATAGAATGCTTACGGAGACGTTTTTAACCCTGTTTACAACGTTTTCTGAGGCTAGAACACTCTTAAGACAGTCTTGTACATGTGTAAATTCTCGAGGGACTTCTGCATATAAACGACCTTTCTTTGTGAGTATTTTCTTGTGTTGTTTTTTGAAATGTAGGACTCCTTCTGGATGTGTTAAAGGAGGACCTTGTCTCAGTAGTGTTGGTGATAGGGGTTTTTTATCTACTACAAAATAGAAAAAAGACGGAGCAGCATATTGCCAACCAGATTTATAGAGTTTAAATTCTGCACGTTCTAAGGTTTGTTTAGTGAAATCAAATGCTTTTAACATTTTAGCTCCAGCAACATCTTTTTTCTCTGGCAAAGGAGTTACTGCGCAATACCATACAGTTCCTTTCTTTTTGATTTTTTCCCAGTTGATCTCTTCTTCTTCGAATAAATTTTCTGAGGGATGCTTTAGGAATTTTTGACAAGCCTTGATACATTGCTGATATTTTTCTTCTGATAGAGCAGCGGCTGCATTTCTTTCTGGCTGGACAGGATCTACTAAGATTAAAGGAGATACTTTTTTTGCCGGATTAAGACTGAGTGCTTCTTTTTTATCGCCGATGATGGTTGTTTCTTTCCATTTTGCAACTGTGCGCATCATTTTCATAAATGAACCATAGTGAATAACTAGCAACTCCATAACATACCCAGAAAATCCCTGCATATAACTTTCTGCACCATAGATGCCTTGGGCTTTTGCAAATAATTTTGCTAAACGAATCTCATCTGCCACTTTTTTGTATTTTTGCACATATGCGACATGTAAATGTGAAAAGTCCGTGATATTTTTTGCTTCTGACGCTTTTTTAATATCCAGAATAGGAACTATTTCCACTGTATAGGGGGCTTTGTATACTTGATAATAATCTCGAGAGCCATGCAAACGATCTAGCTTGAACTGTTTTTTTAGTGCTTTTTCTAAAATATCTGCTAATTGGTCTGTTTTATGACTATACTGCTTCACATTAAATTTAACATAAATATCAATATCATGCGTTCCTTTTAACCAAGTATTCTTTGCTCCTGAACCGCCTAAGATAGGTTTTGCACCAGGAATCTTGATTTTACTAAGTATTTCCTTCACTAGTTTTTGCAAATGCAGTTCCTCTTCTGGCGAAGGTTTACAAGTTGCTAAGACTTTTTTGAAATCCATGAAAAATCTCTTTTTTCTCAATCATATAAACTTTCTGTTGCGAATCCGGCGTGGTATTTCCGGAAAAATGCTTTCTTTTCGCAAAGTTTTCGCATGAGGTTGTTTTGTTTTCGACTTTTTCGCAAAGTTTTCGACATTTTCGTAGCAAGTTTCTTTTAAAGTAAAATCTTCCTAGTTTCCATGTTTCCGCAAACCACCTTACCAAAACGCATGTATATTTATGCAGGATTGAGTCTTCTTGCACTTGGCTATTGTGCAGGACGAGGCTGTAGTAATGCACCACAACAAATACTTCAACAACCTGAACAGACATCCTCCGTATCTGCTCCAATACAACTATCAGTTCCTGAACC
>JAUXTV010000200.1 GCA_030679025.1 Candidatus Woesearchaeota archaeon | reverse complement strand
TTCGCCATTTACTTTTGCTACGATTGTTTCATCCATAGTTGATGCTCCTTTATCAGAGACTATCCATATAATACCTAGTACTATAACAAGAAGAATGCCAAGAACAATGAAGAACTTCTTTAAAGAAGGTTTTGCTGTTTTTGCACTTTCATGTACTGCTTTAGTAGTATGATGCTCTGTTGTCTTCTTATGTATTGCACTCTTTTTCATTCGTTTAGGCAAACCTTTATATCTTTAAAAAGGTTTCCATTACCTATGGGAAATAAGATTATCATAGGCAGAAATGAGGCAGATAAGAAAGAGTTTGGTGAAGCTGGCACTGTTTATATTGGAAAACTATTTGTCAATATGGGGCAGACTACCGCATTAAGCAATGAAATTTTTTTAGATGTTGTGAGAACGCATGTCTTGTTGATTTCTGGCAAACGTGGGAGTGGCAAATGTCTTCTAGGTGATTCACTTATAACTTTGAGCGATGGTTCTGTTATTCCTATTAAAGACTTAGAAAATAATTCTCAAAAAGTTATGGGTTTAAATGATCAGTTAAAAATTGTTCCTTTAGAAAAACAAGGATTCTATAAACGCGTAGTTCCTCAAATATTTAAAATAAAATTAAGAAGTGGAAAAGAAATTAAACTTACGCCAGAACATCCCTTACTCACTATTAAAGGTTGGAAAGATGCCCAAGAATTAATGATTGGAAGTAGAATCGCGACACCTCGCAAAATAGAAAGCTTTGGTAATCATTCTATGGAAAAAAATGAAATTAAGTTATTGGCTTATTTAATTGCAGAAGGGCACATTAAAACTCATTGGGTATTGTTTAGTAACATCAATAATGATATTCTAGAAGATTTTAAAGAGTCTGTTTTTACTTTTGGTTCAGACCTCAAAATCTCAGAGCATGGTAAACCTGGTTGCTATCGAGTTACAAGAAATGATAATCCTCATGGGAAAAAAAATAATCCTATTAAAGATTGGTTAAAAGAGCTAGATGTTTATGGAAGATTATCAAAAGATAAATTTATTCCAAAAGAAATATTTACTCTTAGAAAAGATCAAATAAGTCTATTTTTAAATCGTTTATTTAGCTGTGATGGGAGTATATATTATAATGACCATAGAAATGGATGGGAGATTGACTACAGTTCTAGTTCAAAGGCTTTAATTAATCAAGTGCATCATCTGCTTCTTAGATTTGGTATTCTTTCTAAAATAAGAACTAAACAGACAAAATGTAACGGAAAATGGTTTCAAACTTATGAAATAATTATAGGTTCTGATAACTTAGAAAAGTACATTAATGAGATTGGCTTTTTTCATCCAGATAAAATACAGAAAGCTCATCATTGTTTAGAAGATATGCAGAAAATTAAATGTAATCCTAATGTGGATACTATACCGAAAGAACTTTGGGAGACTTATAGACCTCAAAATTGGGCAGCAATAGGAAGGGCTGTAGGTTATGCACATCCTAAAGCTATGCGAGAAAGAATACGATATGCTCCTTCTAGACAAAGCTTATTACAGATAGCGCAAGTAGAAGAAAATAACGCTCTT
>JAUXTV010000196.1 GCA_030679025.1 Candidatus Woesearchaeota archaeon | reverse complement strand
ACTCGGCTCCGAACCGCCGACCGAGATCGAGCAGCCCCCTCCCACCGAAGAGGTCGATTCCGAACTCACCCCTGCCGAGATCGCGGCGGTGTCGGCGCTTGCCGGCGGCACCGCGCTGCTCGGCTCGCTGCTGATGCTGGGAGCGAGCGGCGTGCGGCGCGATGAGGTGCTGCAAGCGATCCGCGATCTCCTGCGCGGCCGGCTGCCCGAGGATCCCTACGAGGCGTGGAAGCGCAAATACGAAGCGCTGGGCTGGAAATACAGCGAGAAGAACGGCGTCGGCACCTTCGATCCGGTCGACGGCGCGCGCAATGAAAGCGGCGAGATCTATTCGGCCGAGCGCGGCGGCTTCGTGCCATCGGGCGAGAGCAGTCGCGTGCTGACATCGGCGCACGACGGTGACGTCAACGAGCGCGGCGAGGTCTGGAGCGAGAACGACGGCGGCTGGGTGCAGCGCGCCTATTGGGATCAGGAGCGCGTGCGCCGGGCCGATCTGGAAGCCCGCCGCGCCGGCGAGATCGCCGAGGCCGAGCGGATCAGCCGGCTGGAATCGGAAGCCACTTCGCAGGAGACGGCGCGCTTCGCCGAGAAGATTGCTGCCGAACGGGCGGCGAATGAAGCCGCGCAGGCGGCGGAGAAGGCGCGGCTGAACCAGCTCTATGCCGAGCACCTCAAGCGGGTGATGGACGCCGAAATGGCCGAGGCCGCGAGGCAGGAGCACTGGGCGGACGTGATGGCGGCCGGCGAATACGCTTCGAAGCTGGCGCTGGCGGCGGCCAAGACCGGGATGATGGTGGTGGCGGGGCCGGCCGGCTGGCTTCCGGCCATGGCCGGCATGGGGGTTATCTCCAGCGCCGAGGAGGGATCGCGCGCCTGGGTTGCCGGCGACAGTGGGGGGAAGTTGGCTGGAGCGTTCGCCGCCGGCTTCCTGTCGGGGGCCAAGGACGGCGCGGTCGGGCGCTATGTCAACATGCCCAAGGTGTCCAACTGGGTGAAAGTGCTGCTGCCTGCGCAACTGGATACGGCGGAGACCCTGTTACGCACCGGCGATCCGAAGCAAGCGCTGGCGGCGGGGGGATTGTCCGCCTTTGGCGGGGCGCTTGGGCAAATGGCCGGCAATCTCGGCAATACCATCGCGCGCGAAGGCTCGCAGGTGCTGCTGGGCGGCGCTATGGGAGCCCTGGGACGAGCGACCAGCGACGGCAATATCAAGGAAGGCTTCATCGACGGCGTCGTCGGCAGCATCGGCTCGTCCGCCGGCGGACGCCTCGCCAATGCGAATGCGCCGATGACCAAGGCGCAAATCCAGATGGACGAAGAAGCCTATGCGAATGCCGCCGAAGGCAGGGCTCTCGTCG
>JAUXTV010000171.1 GCA_030679025.1 Candidatus Woesearchaeota archaeon | reverse complement strand
ACTCGTTGCTTATTTCAGCAATGATCTCTGGTTGGGTTCTAAAAGTTTTAATTGAAGTAGTAATGACTCCAGTGACTTACTATGTTGTTAGAAAACTCAAGAAAGCTGAAAATGAAGATCACTACGATTACAATACGAATTTTAACCCGTTGATTATAAAGCCAAATTAAAATTATTTCTCTTGAACTATGGAGTTGCTATAGAAGGAGTTGTAACAAGTAATGTGTCTAGAGAAGGTGTTGTCCAAGGTTGAAAAGAACCTTCTCTATGAAGTCTAAGAATCAAGGTTTCATCTGTTGCAGTAGAAGGAGTTAAGAAGTGAATATCTAAAGTTTCAGGACTAGATCCAGATCTATTATGGACTAGACAAGGACTAGATCCAGATCTATTATGGACTAGACAAACACGTTCAGAATCATTGCAAAGAAATCTATAAGCTACTGTTTCTCGTTGTGCTAAAGGATGAGAAGGGAATTCAGTCATAAAAATACGACTAAAAATTGGAGGATCAGAATGTTGAAGTGATGAAGACCGAGGATTTTTTCCTCGTAATTGTCTTAGATGGGCATAGTCAAAAAGTTTCCATAGTTTTGTTGATGGATCTCTCCCTAAATATTTCAAATCATCTACTAGATAAACGTTAAAGAAATTCATACCATCTCCTACAACGACAAGACATTGATCTGTAGTTTTTAAAGAAACTCCATTGAGAAGAGGACTCGGAATACGTTGTGTTCTCTCTCCAGTTATATTAGCAGATGAAACAATTCCACGCATATACCAAGGAATTTGATCAACTTCATAATAAGTAAGTGGACTTCCATCCAATGTTTCTGATGCTTTGGTAGTAAATTTAGTTGAAGGACCCATAAGCTAGATTAATAATCTTGTCCTATTTAAAAGTTGCTAAAAAAGTTTGTACTAAGTTAGTGACAAACATACATTTTTAAATTCCAATTAGTTCTCCTCAGAAAAATGAGAGATGATGAATGGCTGCAAACGAGGTTTGATCAGATATGGAGTCTGTTCTTTCCTGAAGTGGAAAAAAAGAACGTCTATATTCGATGGAAAGGAAGATGGAAAAATAAGTTTGGTCACATCAGAACAACAAAAAAAGGATCAGAAATAGTCATTAATAAGTTATTCAAAGATTTGCGCGTTCCAGAAGATATTATCAAATTAACCATTGCTCATGAAATAGTCCATTATATGCATGGTTTTCATTCTCATCTGCCAAAGCTCTATAGTCATCCGCATAAAGGCGGTGTAGTAGATAAAGTCTTGATCCAAAAAGGATTTGCCTATGCGTTAAAACAAGAAAAGCCTTGGTACAAAAATGAATGGTTGCAGTTGTACAGAGAGTTATGCCCAGAAAAAGCAGCGCGTCCAAGAATTATTCGACGTCGTTCTATGTGGTCAGTCTTATTCAAATGAAATATCCAAACATACTCAATCTGGAAGTAGGAGACCATATTACTATAAAGAAGAAAATCTATGAAGTTATGAAATGTGGAAATGATTGTCTCTATATAGTTGATGAAAATGACCTGAAACCAATAGACTATGCAGAACTCAGAGACATAACAAAGAGTACAGAAAAACCAACTCTTGATCTGCGGTATTATAAAAAAACAAAGGAATACATGCTCTTTAAAATAGCCGAAAATGTAGCTGGGAAGAAGTCGTTCACCTTTATCAGTAAGATAGAGAAGAAAGACATAAAGATAAGTAAAAAACCCAGAAGTGGATTATAAAGTTAGAGTTTTTTAGCAAAATAATTCCCTCCTGCAAACAAGGCGTTCCATACTAATTCTACAGCGCTATAAAAAGGTCGTAAATATTTTTTGGTTTCTGGTTGACTAAATCTTTTGATAGCTACATAATCTGCAAAAAGATAAGGAATCGTGGCTATACCTAAAGTTGCTGCTCCAATAAGATTATTGTCTAGCGTTAAAGGTTCTTCATTTTTAAGAGAAAGATAATTCCAATAAACCATATTCACAGGAAAATAAAGGGTTGTAACAAGAGCGGTATTAAAGAGAAGATGTGATGTTGTATTTTTAAGTTTCTTCCATGAATTGCTAAGAGTATGTGTAAGAGCAGTAGACCATTCAATCATTTTCGGAGCTAAGTAGCTATAACCAATGGCAGCTGTTGCTGTAAAAGCTATGTCGCGAGCACGAACAGTGGGATTTCCAGTAAATTGCTTTGCAACAATGTCTCCTCCAACAGTACCAACAGCAGTAGAAAGATAATTAGTAGCCAAAGGAAATCTAGTATGCATATTATTGTAAAGAGTATAGAGAGGCTCCAAAACCTTGTCTTCTAGGGTATTTTTCATAGATAGAATATGTTTATTACAATGATAAAACTTATGTAGTAAAAGTTTAACAAAATAAGAATATTTATATAGTAATTGTTATTAAGTAAAAATATGAAAGAAAATGTACTAGACAATAAAATATTAGCAGCACTAGATCAAGATGCTAGATCTCCAGAGTCCAGTATAGGGAAAAAAGTAGGTGTTAGCAAACAAGTAGTAAAATATCGATTGAAAAAATTGCAAGATTCTGGTATTGTTGAAAATTATTATACGATGATAGATGTTGGAAACTTAGGGTTTGATACTTATTACATATTTATCCAATGGACAGGATTAAACTCAAAACAAGAAAGTAATTTACATCAGACTATTGCAAAGCTTCCTTATGTTGCTTGGCTAATCACAGGCATAGGAAGATGGGACACAGTAATTCTCATTTGCGCTCAATCTATTGCAGAATTTAATGCTAAATTAACAGAGTTAAAGTCATTATGTAAAACACACATACATGAACTCACATTTACAACACTTTTACAGGCTGAGCATATAAGTTATAAATTTCTGAAAACAAAAACAGAAAAGTCACTGAAAACAACCTCTAAAAATAAAATATACTCGTTAGATAAAACAGATCAAGAAATACTAAAAACTATAAATCACTCCGCAAGAATGCCAGTCACCGAAATAGCAAGGTCAATAAAACAGCCAGTGCATGTAGTGCATTATAGATTACAACAATTGAAAAAAGAGAAGATTATACAAGGTTTCAAGCCAAAGATAAATATTCAAAAATTAAATATGCAATGGCATTTGCTTCTAATAGCCTTTAATGCTGTTCCAGAAGAGAGATTAAATGCATTCATCAACTATTGTCGACAGCACAAAAATGTATATTATATAACAAACACTGTAGGTAAGTATGATTGCATGATAGACTTACATGTAAAATCAACAGAAGAATTCAGAGAATTTCTATTCGATATAAAAAATACATTTGAAGATATTATTCTGCT
>JAUXTV010000166.1 GCA_030679025.1 Candidatus Woesearchaeota archaeon | reverse complement strand
GAGCAACTTATGCTAGTTCTATTCGTGAAGAGGACAATGTTATTGATTGGACTAGACCTGCTCGAGAAATTTATAATCTTATTCGCAGTGGCTGTGATCCGGAAGTTGCACCAGTGTCTACTTTTTATCAGGGAAACCCTATGCGCATCTGGGCAGCACGCATGATACCAACTACTAAAGTTTGGGAAGGACATATTCCTGGAAAACCTGTTGCTCGAAGTGACGATGGTGTAGAAATTTTGACAGGAGACAAAAAATATACTATTCTTTTGAAAGAAGTTGAAGTTAATGGACAACGTTTACCTGCAAAACAAGCAATCACTTCAATTCGTGATACTCTAGGACTTTCTCAACTTGAATTATGGCGCATGTTTCAAAAGTTGAAGTAAAAAGATACCATTATGAAGTAGTTAAAATAGAAACATTTATATAGGAGTCCTACAAGAATTCTTCTATCAAATTCAAGGAGAAATCAACATGACAAGACTAGATTCAGATAATGGTTTAGAAACACGGGGAAAAGTCTCTTCTATAACTCGAAGAGATCCAAAAAATAATCATTCAGAACAAGACTTAGTAGCTCTTGTGCTAGACACTGAACAGGGTACAAAAACAGTAGATTTTCCTCTTATAACACAAAGTGATTTTGAACTCATTCCTTACCAGCATGCATTAGTTGGACAAAATGTTCAATACTCTAAACAATGGGATGGCAGTGGGGATGAAACATTTAGATTTTGGAAGCTCCAAGTGTTGTCTGGTCCACTAGCAGGTAATGCTTATAACGCCTCTCGATAAAATTTTGCAATTAACAAGAGGTGCTTTTCTTTTTAATTTCTTTTTCTTATAAACCAACTTCTCATAAATCCAAAAGCGTAAGGAATATTCTGCATATAACTGACTAGAGGACCTAATAAGACATACCATCTATGCTTATGTTTTTTAGCCTTGAAGAATAATTGGATATATCTTATCATAAGTAGTATAGGATGTAATAATACATACCAAAAAAATAGTGGATTAAAAAAACCAAGTACAATACACACGAGTGGTGAAAGGAAAAATGCAATCTTCAGCAATTGTTTCTTGTCTGATCTAATAATTTCCTCATTTAATTTTCCAAATTTGTAACTATATTTGATGAGTGCCTTTGGTTCATCTCTCCACTGGTGCCACCATTCTGCTTTTGGTTCATAAATTAGTTTGTAACCATGTTTGAGAAGAGCTCTGTTGAAAAAAATATCAATACCCCACCCAGCATCTGGATTGAAACCACCGACTTTGTCATAAGCTGCACGAGAAAATGTTCTTGGCAGGATTCTTCCTTCTTTTGTTTCTCTTTCTAGCCTTGGAATATTATTATATCTTAAACTCCAGACAACATCGCGAAATTTTGCCAACCATTTACCAGAAGGCCAAATGATTACCTTACCGACAACTCCTGCAACATCGCCTTTGATTAGTGGAACCGTCAACTCAAGATACTTAGGCATTATTTTCGCATTGGCATCAGCCATGTAAATAACTTCACCTGTCGCATGCTTCATTGCTTCCATATAATAATGTGTTGCCCACTTTCCTGGAATATTTTTAACATAATAATATTTTATCCATTTGTATTTTTTTGCATATTTTTTTGCAATTTCTGTACATTTTCTTCCTGGATGAGCGTTGTCGAGCAGAATGATTTCTTTATTTTTATATGTTTGATCAATAAATGCCAGAATAGTTTCTTCTAAAATGTCATCTTCATTAAAAAACGGACAAATAATGGAGACTTTTTTCATCTTCAACTTATTTTCAGCATTAACTTCTTTTATAAGTTTATCGTTGGATTTATTTTTTTATAGAAACCTTTAATAATGCCTTTTTGTCCTTCTCTTAGTGTTTTACGATGACCTCTACGATTAAAGGATCTCATACACTTGTGAATGAATTTGTTCAATTTGGTAAAGAGAGTACAGTATGGCATTTTTGCAATCTTTTCGGCACTAAAGAGCAGCCTATTATTATAGGAAATAATACTCAAATTGGCAGCTATACAGAAATTAGACCTGGTGTTACAATAGGTAATAATTGTCGTCTTCAAAATGATCTTTTTATTGCTGAGCAAACTATTATTGGTAATTATGTTTTTATAGGACCTGGTGTTCGCTTAATGGTTGATAAATTTCCTTCCGCTTTGAAAGTATTTAATCGTAGTTATACTATTGCTCCTATTACCATCAAAGATTATGCAGTTATAGGTGGTGGTGTTTTACTTGGTCCTGGTGTTACTGTAGGAAAATGTGCATTTATTGGCATGGGATCAGTTGTTATTCGCGATGTTCCTGATTACGCTGTAGTTGTGGGCAATCCTGCAAGACAAATAGGTAATGTACATGACAAAAAATATGCTACTGCCTTTCCAGAATTTAAAGATTTTAAAGCAATAAAAAAGAAATAAGTAATTCTCTCTATATAGTAACGCCTAATCTTCTCAAATCTGCTATGCACTTCTCTTGGAAATCTTGTTGCGTAATATCTACATGTACTCCTTTAATCCCTAATTTTTCAGCAGCATCTGCGTATTGTTTAACATCATCAACATAGATACATTCTGGTGCTGTTGCTTGTAATCTTCGTAAGGTAGTTTCAAAAAGAGCTGGATGCGGTTTTTTCTGGCCTGCATCTGGATGATAGGTACACACTACACGATCTTTTCCTAACAAAGCTTCTAAATCAAACATACTGTTCATCTTTCCCCAATGCATAGGATTAGTGCTTGAAAGTACTCCTTGTTTGTATCCTGCACGATGAGCATCTTGAATAAAACTCACTATCCCTTTGTTTAATGTAAAAATATCAGTCCACGCATCATGAAATTCATCGAAAGTCATAGTTAGTCCTAATGCGTTTCTTACAGTATCGTAGAATGCATTTGAATCTATTTTTCCTAAATTAAATGGTTCTACAAGTCCTGCATTATATTCTCTTCCACCAGCGGAGCTACCAAAGAGTACTGTACTAATTTCCTTAACAGTCTTTCCAGAGTTAGCACTTAATTTTCTATCTGTTCTACTTTGATCAAATGCATAAATAACGCCACCCGCGTCCCAGATTATTGTTGGTTTTGTAGTCATTGCCTTTATTCCACTAATGTTGGTGTTGTCAAAAGATAATTTCTTAGATTAGATTTTGTTCGAGGTGTCAGTGCTCCTTGATTATCTTGTACAAATGCTGCTAATTTACTTTCTGGTATAAAAAATTGCGTAGCATGTTCTCCACCATACTTTTTACCTCTTCTGAATCCATCTCTTAATTCTTCTTCGCTTGCATCTAATTCTATAACATAATCGACTGAAATATCATGAGTAGAAAGAATTCTGATTACTTCTACAGGACGATGACTTTTAATTTTGTTAGGTGGTAAGCATAACTCTTCTTCAAATTCTTTTTCTGTATTATTCCAGAATAAAGTAGATGGAGTAGTTTTTTGACCAGTATAGAGTTGTTCTACTAAACCTATATCGAGATAACCACCTGGAGGAGCTTCAATTTTTCCACCCACATTCTTTACTTTAGTATGATCTCTTGTTGCAAATACGTAAACTCTTTCGCCTTCTTTATTTGTAAAATAAGTTACTCCAGTTGTACCAATACCCCAGATTCTTTTAGTAGGATCTACTTTTGTTAGCATACTATAATGCATAAAATCAGTCTCGCCACAATTGAATACAAGGTCAGCAGGGATATCTGCTCTATATGCTACTTGAACTCCTTTACAATGTACAAACCGATTATTCCTAGGCTCAGCTCTTCCAGCACTTCTTGCACTCTGCACTTCATTTTCCCATGCTGTTGCGATTTGCGTCTCTAGACCAGAAGGAAAACTCATTTTTTCTTTGTCAAAACGAACTAATTTTATATCGCCAATATTTCTGACAACATCTTCTACACGTGCATCGAAAAGTTCGCGTATCATCCACTCATATTCTTGCTGTTTCATCCTTTTACTACTTTAGAGGAGTATTTAAGCGTTTCTTCACTATTTTTGCCCCTTAAAAGCAAAATTTTATAAAGGTTTTAACGACAGCAAACATGGGTTACGCTCCCTATTTCAGCTTTTACCATGACACACCATCCTATTATAGAAGAAGACATTCGAAACATCGCTGAGGATCTTCGCAGATATGCTCCACAACTGAGCGGCACTACTCTTTTACTTACTGGAGGAGCTGGGTTTCTTGGCAAATATATCATTTATGTTCTTGATTATATGAATAAACATATTTTTCAAAAACCTTGCAAGACTATAGTTCTTGATAATTTTATTACAGGCATTAAAGAATTAGCAGTTGATCCCAAATATTTTTCTATTGTTCATCATGATGTTTCACAACCTTACCAGACTGACGAGCATCTTGATTATATTTTTCACGCAGCAAGCATTGCTTCTCCTGTCTTCTATAAAAAATATCCTCTGGAAACTTTAGATGTTGGCACTTTAGGCACTAGAAATATGCTTGAACTAGCAAAACAAAAACATGTTAAAAGCATTCTCTTTTTCAGCTCAAGTGAAGTGTATGGAGATCCTGATGACAAATTTGTTCCTACTCCAGAAACTTATCATGGCAATGTTTCCTGCATAGGTCCACGTGCTTGCTATGATGAAGCTAAACGTGTCGGTGAAACTTATGCTGTGAACTATCATCAAATTCATAGAGTTCCTGTTAAAATTATTCGCCCTTTCAATATTTATGGACCTGGTATGAAACTTGATGACCGAAGAGTTGTTCCTAATTTTGTCTTGGCAGCCTTGAAAGGAGAAAAAATTCCTCTTTATGGTGGTGGACAACATACTAGAACTTTTTGCTATATCAGTGATGCGATTACAGGTATCTTCCAAGTATTACTTTCCCAATATAATGGAGAACCTTTTAATATTGGATCAGATGGACAGGAAATTTCCATGGAGAGCTTAGCGAATATTATTTCAGAACAGTTTGGCAGTGGGATTCACATTTCTCATGTTGTTGGCCCTAATGATGCTTATGAAAAAGCAGATCCTCAAAGACGCAGCCCTGATTTACGAAAGATTCGCACTTTTGTCGGCTATGAACCTAAGACTGATGTTGTTACAGGACTAAAACGATTCATTGTCTGGGCTAAAGACCAAGATATTTCTCAATTTTCAGTTCATATTAAATAATGGAGTTAACAACTATGGAATGCAGAATATGTGGCAATGAAGAACTCGAATCTTTTCTTTCCTTAGGCATGAGTCCTTTAGCAAATAATCTTCCTAGCCAAGAAGACTTAGCTGAAGAACAACCAGTATTTCCTTTATCAGTCGCTTTTTGTGACACTTGTAAACTAGCACAATTGACTCATGTTGTTCCTCCAGAACTCATGTTTAAGAATTATTTGTATGTCACTTCAACCACTCAAACTTTTAGAACTCATTTTACACAAATGGCTGAAGATCTTACTAGACAATTTAAGTTAGGGAAACATTCTTTGGCAGTTGATATTGGCAGCAATGATGGATTATTGTTAAAAGGATTTCAGAAACATGGAGTTACAACTGTTGGTGTAGAACCTGCAGATAATCTGGCTGCTTTAGCAAATAAAGATGGAGTTGAAACCATTAATGCTTTCTTTGATCATACAGTAGCGGAACAAATTATTAATAAATATGGCAAGGCTGATATTGTTACAGCAAATAATGTTTTTGCACATATTCATGATATCAAAAGTGTTGTCAAGAATGTTAAAACCTTATTGAAAGATACTGGTGTCTATGTAACAGAATCTGCTTATTTCTTTGCTATGATAGATCAACTCACTTTTGATGCAGTTTATCATGAACATTTATCCTATTATACTTTAACACCTTTAGTTTATTTTTTCAAACACCAAGGCATGGAAGTTTTTAAAGTAGAACAAGTCAATACTCATGGCGGTTCTATCAGAGTCTACGCGCAAAAACAAGGTGGACCACACAAAATTGACGCTTCTGTACCTGTGCTTTTAGCAGAAGAAAAGAAAAAAGGTGTAGAGAGATTTACAACCTATCAACAATTTGGTGAACGAGTATATGATGCTCAAAAAAAATTACTAACATTCTTGGCTCAAGCTAAAAAGGAAGGAAAAACTATTGTTGGTTATGGTGTACCTGCGAAAGCGACTACTCTCTTGACGTTTTGTAAAGCTACGAAGGATACTTTCTCTTACTTAGTCGATGATAACCCCTTGAAACAAGGACGTTTTATGCCTGTAAGCCATATTCCTATTGTCGGCTCTCATATGTTAGATCAGAAAAAGCCTGATATTGTTGTTATTTTGGCTTGGAACTTTGCTCCCGAGATTATGCAAAAACTAGCCAAATACAAGGAGCAAGGAGTGCAATTTGTGATTCCTTTGCCTGAACCGAAAGTTTTATAATACCACTAATGAGTAATAAACTATGACTCTTGACACCCTTGTAATTGAAACTATTCCTGTAGCTTTTTCAGACTTTAGAGGAGACATTTCTAATCTTTTTACACCTGATTCTCTAGCTCGATTTTTTGGAGATACTCCTATCGCTCATGTAGCAGCCTATACTTCTCAAAAAGATGCAGTCAGGGGAAACCATTATCATCCTTTTGTTGAAGCAATTTTCTTAGTTTCTGGAAGCTATGAACTTACAGTTCAAAATACACGTGAACTTACAAAACCAGAAAAACATATTATTCGACCTGCACAACTTGTTGTTTTTCCACCTCATTTTGCTCATGCTTTGCGTCATCTTGATTTTTCTTTAGCAGTTGCTTTTTCTGCTGGTCAAAAAACTGGAGATACTACAAAAACTGTTATTCCCTATACACTTCTATGAAACAAACTATCCAATATCTTTTCAAACCTGAACAACCTCTAGCTCCAGATTATTTACAAGGTATAGCACTCCCTACAAATCTTTCTGTACTTCTTACTCCTCAAGATCGACAACTTATTCACGAAGAATGGCGATCAGTTTTACAGTCTCATCCCAAAGTTTTTTCTCAACCTAATGGATTAGGATCTTTGTTGGATACATCTACATTACCAAAACTTTACTTTAATCGCACTGATTTTCAAACCTATGTCACTACCAGCAGACTTGCTGATCGTGGAACTCCTTTAGCAACTATGAGTCCTGCTATGCGTGTCTCTGCAGTTGGTTGTGCTGTACATTTATTAGATGGCACTACGCTTCTTCATAAACGACCTTCTCATGCAACTCATGTTCCTGACAAATATGATGCAGGAGTTGCCGGCTTGGCACATGTAGAACCTAATGGCACTTTGAACTTTGTCAAATGGCTAAGAGAAAAATTTGCTCGCGAGCTTAAAGTGGGCGAAGAAGATCTTACAGATTTACAACTTACCTCACTCCATAGCGGATCTGCTCCTGATTGTAGCGGCATGGTTGATTTTAGTGTCCACCTTCCTTATGAGTTTGGTGACTTACAACAACGCGCAAATCCTGCTTATTTTCAAGGCATGCTTGCTGTATCTCAATCAGATATTCCTCAAACTCTCATTGATATGTTTGCTCTTGGCGATGATTTAATTGCGGATGGAGCGGCTGTTCTCTTATCTTCTTTGCCTCATAAACAATTCTTACAGACTGTTGCAGCAATTAACAGCCTTAATGGTCTTGAACGTCGCATCTTATTCGGCACTTTACAAACTGGCGTCTTTGTTGAACAAAAACAGTAGAGAAAGATTTATAATCCTCTTTTCTTGCTCTTTTTTATGCCTCAAAATGAAATAGTTATTCATGTACCTCCCGCGCATAGCGACCAGCGTGGTCAAATCATTAATTTCTTGAGATATGTACCAGAAGCACAAGGATTTAAAATACCAGATCTTCCCAAAGATATTCCTGATGATACTTTTGTAGAAGTTGCTTCTTTTAATTTTCTCAATAAAGGAGATATACGAGCTAATCATTATCATCCTGATGGCTTAAATCAATTTGTTTATTGCTTAGCAGGCAGCTATGAAAGCTATTCTCAAAAAATAAAACTTAACAAGAAGGGAGAACCAGAAGCTGCAGGTGAAGTCCAGAAAATTATTGTCAAAGCTGGAGATATTGTTTTTACACCTTCCATGATTGCACATGCGATGAAAGCTTTAGCACCCAATACTGTTGCCTTGAATCTTAATCCTAGACTTCGTGATCATGATCATTACTATAAAAGTGATAAACCTCATACCTTACCTTTTAAACTAATTCAGTAATGGAGCTTAATTATGAAAGTCAACTTTGTAGATCTGCAGCGTCAGATAAAAAACTTGTATCCTGGTTTGCTTAAAGCTATTACTGGAGTTTTAGAACGAGCAGATTTTATCCAAGGAAAAGCTGTAGAAGAATTTGAACAGGCCTTTGCTCGATTTTGCAACAAAAAATATTGTGTAGCTTTGAATTCAGGTACTGATGCTCTAGAATTTGCTTTACGCGCCTACGGCATTCAAGATGGTGAAGTTATTACTGCTCCTAATAGTTATTTTTCTAGCGCGATGATCATTTCTAAAGTTGGAGCTACTCCTGTTTTTGTTGATGTAGATGCAAAAAGTTTTAACATTGATGTGACTAAATTAGAACAAGCGATTACCAAGAAAACAAAAGCAATTATTCCTGTACATTTATGCGGACAATCTGCAGACTTAGATCCTATCTATGCATTAGCAAAAAAACACAACCTCATTGTTGTTGAAGACTGCTGCCAAGCTCATGGCGCAGCATACAAAGGCAAGAGAGTTCCGGTTGGAGAGACTGGAGCATTTAGCTTTTATCCTGGAAAAAATTTAGGCTCTTTTGGTGATGGGGGTGCTTTAGTTACTGACAATGAACGGGTTGCACAACAAGCTCTTCTCTTGCGCAATGATGGATCAAAAATTAAATACAATCATGAAATCAGAGGTAATAAAAGCAGACTGGATACCATTCAAGCAGTTGTTCTCCAAGAAAAACTCCCTCATCTAGCGCAGTGGAATGAACAACGAAGAAAAGCAGCACAATTGTATAATCAATTATTGAAAGATGTGGTTACTACACCGACAGAAATGTCTTATGCCACACACGTTTATCATTTGTATATGATTCAGGTAGATGATCGTGACGGATTACAAAAATATTTAGCAGACAAAGGCATCTCTACAGTTATTCATTATCCTATTCCTATTTATTTGCAACCAGTTTATGCCTCTTTAGGCCATAAAGAAGGTAGTTTTCCAGTTACTGAGCGCTTAGCGAAACGTATTCTTTCTTTACCTATGTTTCCTGAAATTACTGCAGAAGAAATACGCTATGTTGCTGATGCTGTTAAGGAATTTGTTCAGAAGTCTTAATTTCTTTTTTCCTTATTACTTTTGCTACTATTGCTCTTATAATTTCTTTATCTTCTTCATTAAAACACTTCGCAATATAAAGCAAACCTACATAGACTATGCCGAGACTGATAATGTTAGCACCTAATCTCCATATATCCATCATTATCCAAGTTCCTAACCAAAGATCTAGAGC
>JAUXTV010000162.1 GCA_030679025.1 Candidatus Woesearchaeota archaeon | reverse complement strand
GATGTACAATTACTTATAGAATTAGGCATGGCTTCTAATAAACCCATGAACATTGGCAAACAAACAGTTATTCCTAGAGAAGTTACAGCTAAAGAATTGAATCGAGCTGCTCTTTCTTCCAAACATCCCAAGATTAAAGATATGGAATTTGTCTGGGTGGATCTTGAAGGTATTAGTAAAAGGAAAAAAACTAAGATGTCTATTTACTGTGTTTCAAAAAATAATCCCAAGTGGAATGCTTCTGCTGGTGCGGTTGATACTGCTGTGCCTCCCTCGATTATAGCACAGATGATTGCTGCAAATCAATTAGGACAGAGAGGAGTTGTACCTCCAGAATTGTGCATTGCTCCAGAACCTTTTTTCAAAGAATTAAAAAAACGAGGTATGGTAATTAAATCTAAGACTAAGAGGTGAGCATCGTGAAAAAATATCTCAATTTTATCAATGGCAAATGGACTCCTCCCACTACTGAAGAATATTATCCTGTGAAAAATCCCTACAATCAAGAAGTGTTAGCTACTGCTCCTTTGTCTACGGAAAAAGATGTGGATACTGCTGTCCAAGCTGCAAAAAAAGCATTTGAAAGTGGTATTTGGAGAAAAAAAACTCCTGCAGAACGTGCTGTCTGTTTATTGAAACTAGCAGACTTAGTAGAACAGCATGCAGAACGACTTGCAAAACTAGAAGCACAAGACGTAGGCAAGACTTTGAAGTATGCTCAAGATTCTGATCTTCCCTTTATTATTGATAATTTACGTTTCTTTGCTGGTGCTGCCCGCAACTTGGAAGGAAAAAGTGCCTCAGATTATTCTGGCATGGGCATGAGTTTTATTAGAAGAGAACCGATTGGTGTAGTTGCTGCTATTGTTCCCTGGAATTATCCTTTGTATATTGCTGTTTGGAAATTAGCTCCTGCATTGGCTGCTGGTAATTGCATTGTTATCAAACCTGCCTCTATAACTCCTTTAACTTTATTGGAATTTGCTGACTTAACTTTACAAGCTGGTATTCCTGCTGGAGTCTTTAATGTTGTTGTTGGTTCTGGGAATGTAGTTGGCGATGCTTTGATGAAACATGCTGACGTTGACATGATTACTTTTACTGGCGATACAGCAACAGGCAAGAAAATATTACATGAAAGTGGAAGTGTCAAACATTTTGAATTAGAATTAGGCGGAAAAGCTCCTATGATTGTGTTGAAAGACGCTGACTTAGATATGGCAGCACAAGGCGCAGTTGTTGGCGGCTTCTGGAATTCTGGACAAGACTGCACTGCTGTTACTCGAGTGTATGTTCATAACTCACAGTTTAAACTTTTTGTTCAAAAAATGGTGGGACTCACTAAGAAAATAAGACTGGGAGATCCGTTAGCAAAACATGTTGATATGGGTCCGTTAGTTTCTGCAAAACAATTGGAAAGAGTAGAGAGTTATGTTGCTTTGGCAAAACAAGAAGGTGGAAAGATAGCATGCGGCGGCAAAAGACCTAGTGATAAAAAACTAGCAGCTGGTTATTTTTATGAACCTACTCTTCTTACAGGCATTAAACAATCTAGCAAAGTAAGCCAGGAGGAAATTTTTGGACCAGTTATAGCAGTGTATCCTTATACTAATTATCCAGAGGCTTTGGAAAAAGCAAATGGTGTTGTTTATGGATTAGCAGCATCTGTGTATGGTATGAATATTTATGATTGTTTGGAAATGGCTAAGCATCTTAATTTTGGTACAGTTTGGATCAATGAACATGGTGTACTCGCATCTGAAACTCCTCATGGTGGCTTCAAACAAAGTGGCTTTGGCAAAGACTTGAGCATGTATTCTTTTGAGGAATATACGAGAATTAAACATATTTACATAGATAGCACTAGACAAAAACAAAGATCCTGGCACTATACTGTTTATGGTGATAAATAAATGCCTGATGATTTTCGTTACAAGAACTCGATGAAGTTATTTCGAGAAGCCTCTCATTTTCTACCAGGCGGATCTAATTCCAGTCCTCGCTTATGGAGGGGAGTTTGTCCATCGAACATGCCTTGCGCTATTTTTGCAGACAAGGCTAAGGGTGCTTACATTTGGGATGTGGATGGACATAAATATATTGATTATCGTCTGGGGTTTGGACCAGTACTCTTAGGACATAGTCATCCTGCTGTTAGAAAAGCAGTGCATCGTGCAGAAAAACGTGGACAAATTTTTGCTTTGAATAATGAATTGGAAATTACAGTAGCGAAAAAAATTATCCGCATGATTCCTTGCGCAGAAAAAGTTAGATTTGCAAATTCAGGGACTGAAGCTACGATGGCAACTGTTCGAGTGGCTAGAGGGTATACTAAAAAAGACAAGATTGTGAAATTTGCCGGACACTATCATGGAACTAATGATTATTTACTCTATTCTACTGAACCACCCTTTGGCTGGCCAACTTCAAGACCTTTAGCTTCTTCTTTAGGCATTCCTCATTTACTGAAAGATTTAATTATCATAGAAGAGTGGAATAATTTTGAGAGCATAGAACAAACGCTGAGAAAACATCATAAAGAAATTGCAGCAATTATCTGCGAACCAGTCATGGGCAACGCGACTGTTATTCCTCCTCTGCCCGGGTATTTACGTCATCTGCGAGAACTCTGTGACAAATATGCTGTGGTTTTAATTTTTGATGAAGTAAAAACTGGATTCAGATTAGCACCCGGAGGAGCACAACAATATTTCAAAGTCACGCCAGATCTAGCAGCATTTGCAAAGTCTTTGGGCAATGGCTATCCTATTGCAGCTATCGCTGGACAAGCTCACTTTATGGATATTATAGGTGCAAAAAAAGTTTATCATGGAGGCACTTATTCTAGCAATCCTGTTTCTTTGACTGCGGCCAGTGCTACTTTAGATATTCTGAGAAAAGGTGATGTGTATGAACGCATTGGCAGCTATGGAAGTCGCATGATCCAAGGTATTGCTAAACTCTTTAGAGATTATAAAATTCCAGGACTAGTTCAAGGATTTCCAGGCATGTTTCAATTTCTTTTTATCAACCATGATGTGAAAACATATACTGATTTGAAGGATGCGGATATGCAGCAATTTGCTAATCTCCATACTCATCTTCTGCAACATGGCGTTATGCTTGACGAAGACAATGAAGAACCTATTTTTATTAGCGCAAGTCATTCCAACAGCGATTTATATCACACTTTAGAAGCGATAGCACATGGCTTTGGTCAATTGAACTTAAAGCGTCGTTAACAACGTTCTCTTGTCTCATTAGAAGTATCTATAACAGTGCCAGTTGCATTAATATAATAACAATTTGTTTGATTGAGATTGTCTCTACTGAAATATCTTTGACCACCGGGATTTCTTAAGTCTCCAGGACCACGACCATATTGACCGAATTTAAATAAGACTTCTCCTTCAGGAGAATATGCTTTGATTCTATTGTTTCTTGTGTCAGCAATGAATAACTTGTTACCAACTATCCATAATTTACTCTGGAATTTGAATTCATCTAATTCTTCTCCAAAATCTCCAAACTGATTTACGAGTTCTCCTTTACTATTGTACACATTCATGCGATGATTTCTTGTGTCTGAAACATAAATATTTTTATTAT
>JAUXTV010000160.1 GCA_030679025.1 Candidatus Woesearchaeota archaeon | reverse complement strand
GGTAATATCCTTTATACTATCGAGGATACAACCGGAAAATTGAAAATTTTAATTAATAAAAATAATAAGACTACTCCTAAACTTTTTGAAGACGGAGAGAAAATTTGTCCTGATGAAATCATAGGTATTAAAGGAAAGATTAAAGGAACCATTATCTTTTGCGATCAAGTTTTTTTCCCAGATGTGCCCCAACCTAAAGGCTCTTTAAAATGTGCTTCTGACGAAGTTTATGCAGCATTTATCTCTGACATTCATTTTGGCTCTAAAAAGTTTTTACAAGAGGAATTTATACGTTTTATTGCCTGGCTTAATGGAGAAGTCGGAACTGAAAAACAAAAGGCCTTAGCATTGCGTGTCAAATATATGTTTGTTATCGGTGATGTTGTTGCAGGTGTGGGAGTTTATCCTGGACAAGAAAAGGATCTCCATATTTTAGATATTCGTGATCAGTATAAATTAGGAGCGGACCTTTTTAGCCGCATCAGAAAGGATCTTCAAATTATTATGTGTCCTGGCAACCACGATTCTGTTCGAGCTGCTGAACCTCAACCTCCTTTAGAAAAAGAGTATGCTGAACCTTTTTGCCAAATACCTAACCTTCATTTAGTTTCTAATCCTTGTTTTGTCAATATTCATCAATCCAAAGATTTTGAAGGCTTTAATGTCCTTATGTATCATGGAGGCAGCTTTCATTACTATATTGATAATATTCCTGCTTTACGTATTAATCGTGCACGAGATAATCCTGGACAAGTATTGCGCCTGCTTTTACAGAAACGTCATTTAGCTCCAGCACATCACGCAAGTGTTTATTTACCTACGACTGATGTTGATAATTTAATTATTCATAAAGTTCCTGATATCTTAGTTTCTGGAGATATGCATCGCTCTGATCTTTCAGATTATAATGGTGTTAAGATCATTAATTGTTCTTGCTGGGAATCAAAAACTGACTTCCAAGAGAAGACTGGTAATAATCCTGATTTTTGTAAAGTTCCTTTATATAGCTTAAAAACAAGAGAAGTAAAAATGCTCGACTTTAGCAAGCCAGATTTGGAGTAGGATTATGGAACAATATTTTCAAGAGATTTACAAAGATGTTTTGCATGCCTATGACATAGCTAACAAAGCACGAGCTAAAGGGTTTGATCCTGAAGACCATGTTGAAATTCCTTTGGCACGCAATATGTCTGAACGCGTAGTTGGATTAGTAAGCGTAGTTGCTCCCATGGTCAAAGAAGTTGGACCACAAATTGTAGCACGCATTAAAGAACTAGAAGATCAATACGGTGTTCAAGATTGGAGAGTGGCTTTGACTGTTGCTGCTGAAACTGCTGAACAGAAGTTTTGCGTATTTTCTACAAAAGAATACGCACTTGATGTAGGCATTAGAATAGGAATTGCCTATGTGACTAACGGGGTAGTTTCTTCTCCTTTAGAAGGATTTGTCAAATTAGAAGTGAGAAAGAGAAAAGATAATGGTAATTATATCGCTTTGTTTTTTTCAGGACCAATTCGCAGCGCTGGTGGAACTGGTGCAAGTCTCTCAGTGCTTATTGGAGATTATGTTCGTAAACGTTTAGGATATGGCGTGTATGATCCTACTGAAGATGAAATTAAGCGTATGGTTACTGAACTCTATGATTATCATGATAAAGTAACTAATTTACAATATTTACCAAGCGAAGATGAAATTCGCATGATGGTCAGCAACCTCGCTGTTCAAGTTGAAGGAGATCCTTCTGAAAAATATGACGTAAGTAATTATAAAGGACTTGATAGAGTCAATACTGATAAAATTAGAAATGGTCCTTGCTTAGTTCTTGGAGAAGGCCTATGCCAGAAATCTGCTAAGCTTCATGGACAACTTAGCAAATGGCGTAAAGATTTTGATCTTGAACAATGGAGTTTCTTAGAACAATTTTTACAATTACAAAAAGATATCAAAGCAAGGTTAGGAGCAGATAAAGTTTCTACAGGTGGAGCAAAAATCAAACCTGACTTCACTTATATTAAAGATATTGTCGCTGGAAGACCCGTTTTAGCACATCCCCTAACTTCTGGTGGATTACGTATACGCTATGGGCGAGGAAGAACTTCTGGCTTTTCCACTGATAGTATTCATCCAGCTACTATGGCTGTGCTACGCAATTATATTGCCATAGGCACACAGTTTAAAGTTGAACGTCCTGGAAAATCTACTGTTATTTCTAGTTGTGATTCTTTGGAAGGCCCTGTTGTGAAATTAATCAGCGGTGATGTTGTGTTTTTAGAAACTTTTGAAGATGCAAAGAAAGTAGCCAAAGACGTTGTTGAAATTTTGTATATGGGCGATATCTTAATTAATTATGGTGATTTTTTCAATCGTAAATCTTTGTTAGTGCCTCCTGGTTATTGTGAAGAGTGGTGGGTGCAAGAATTACAACTTGCTTTACAAATTAAACAAACTACTTTGCCTCCTGAACGATTACAAAAACTTTTGACAGATTTTTTTTATACTAAACCTACTGCTAAAGAAGCTTTACAATTATCTCTAGAGACTGGAGTTCCTTTACATCCTCGCTATACTTATCATTGGCTGTCGATTACAAAAGACCACTTAGAACTCCTTGTCAAAAAGTTACAGAAAGCAACTTACCAAGATGAAAAAATTGTTTTACCTTTAGTTGAAGATGATTTAAAAGACACGGGTGTGAAAAGAGTCTTAGAATTATTAGGTATACCCCATAGATATGTCGCTAAAGAATACTTAGTTATTGAAGGTGATTGGGCTTATGCTTTACAGAAGTCTTTAGAAGGAGTTCATTTTGATGCAGACAAAACTTTGCAGATGTTGAATCCTCAACTTGTTATTCGAGATAAAAATGGCACTCCTCTCGGTTGTCGTATGGGTAGGCCTGAGAAAGCTAAGATGCGTAAACTAACAGGAAGTCCGCAAGTGCTTTTTCCTGTCGGCAGCGAAGGCGGAAGAATGAGATGTTTTCAATCAGCACTAGAAAAAAAGAAAGTTACTGCTGAATTTCCTATTTATCATTGCTCTACCTGCCAGCGTGAAACTATTTATCGTACTTGTGAAACTTGCCAACAGAAAACACAACAACGCTATTCTTGCAGTCAATGTGGCGTGACTCAGAAATATCCCTGCCATGATGATCCTAAAACTCGTACTAGCACTGTCGCTTATAGAAATGCTCCTATAGATATTGCTCATTACTTTACTGCAGCTATGAAGCTGTCTGGAGCAAATGCTGTCCCTGAATTAATTAAGGGTGTCAAAGGGACTTCAAACAAAGATCACACACCAGAACACTTGGTCAAAGGAATCTTACGAGCGAAACACAAAGTCTATGTGAATAAAGATGGGACTATTCGTTACGACATGACGGAAATGCCTTTGACTCATTTTAAACCCAAAGAAATTGGTACTCCTCTCGAGAAACTTCACGTTTTGGGCTACTTGAAAGATCTCAAAGGACAAGATTTAGTTTCTGAGGACCAGATTTTAGAAATTAAACCCCAAGATATTATCTTACCTAATGCTGATGAAAGCTTAGATGAAGGATCACAAGATGCATTATTTAAAACTGCTAACTTTGTTGATGATTTACTTATTCATCTCTATGGACAAGAACCTTATTACAAACTGAAAACTAAAGAAGATTTGATTGGACATCTCGTAGTTGGATTAGCACCTCATATTTCTGCAGGCATGGTTGGACGTATCATTGGTTTTTCTAAAACACAGGGATTTTTAGCACATCCTAGTTACCATAGCGCCCTCAGACGCGACTGTGATGGAGATGAAGCTTGTATTTTATTATTGACTGATATGCTTTTGAATTTTTCACGACATTATTTACCTACCCATAGAGGATCAACACAAGATGCTCCTTTAGTTTTATCTTCTAAGCTTATTCCTAAAGAAGTTGATGACATGGTCTTCGATATGGATGTTGCCTGGCAGTATCCTCTGGTTTTGTATCAGAACGCTCTAGAATCTAAAGAGCCTAATTCTGTGAAAATTCCTAAAATGGGAGATTACTTAGGAACTCCGAGACAATATGAGGGCTTTGGATTCACTCATCCTACTACTGATATTAACTATGGTGTTCGTTGTAGCGCCTATAAATCATTACCAACAATGGTTGAGAAAGTCCATGGACAAATGGAACTAGCAGAAAAGATTCGAGCTGTAGATCAAACAGATGTAGCAAGACTTGTTATTGAAAGACACTTTATTCGTGATCTGAAAGGTAACTTACGTAAGTTTTCTTCACAACAATTTAGGTGTGTAGATTGCAATATGAAATTTAGACGACCTCCTTTAGCAGGTAATTGTTTCAAATGTCAAGGAAAGATTTTGTTTACTATCTCAGAAGGTAGTATTGTTAAATATTTAGAAATCAGTTTGAAGCTTGCTGAGAAATACAATGTTTCTCCTTATTTACGCCAGAATTTAGAATTGACTAAAATGAGGATTGAGAGTATCTTTGGCAGAGATGTAGATAAGCAAGAAGGCTTAGTGAAGTGGTTTGGTTAGATAGATAGACTTATATACTACTATAGAGTAGTTATATTTAAGGTTATAACTATGAAACAGGCTTTATCTTTGAATATGCGAAGAGAATTTGTTGATTTAAAAAGAAAAGAGCTCTCTGATTTGCTTGCTTTCTTGGGAGAAAATCCCCAAAGTATTTTTGAAACCATAGAATTTAGTCAAATTCCTGGTTGGCTTTCAACAGTAGTCACAGGTGGTCGTTATCGTGTTACTATATCTCCTCAAGCAACCACTTATGATGTTCGTGTAAATTATTTAACATCAAATATCGTAGCAGAACACTTTGCTACTCGAGAACGAGCTTCTTTACAAATTAAAAAGACTATTCCTTATAAAAAGACTTAATTTTTCTCTTTCTCCTCACTCTTTTTTAGAAGCCCATTCTTTTATTTTTTCTAGAATAGATTTCTTCTCTTCAGTCTTCGCTAATTTTTCTAATAATTCTTTTTGCTCTTTTGAAATCTTTGTGGGTGTGACTACTTCAATAATTATATAGAGATCTCCAGGACCATAACCATGCACATCTGGGAAGCCTTCATGCTTTAATCTGATATGTGTACCTGACTGTGTGCCTGCTGGAATTTTGACTGTGACTTCTTTTTTTAATGTTGGGACTTTAATTTCAGTGCCTAATGCTGCTTGAGAAAAAGTTAGAGGCAATTCAATGTACAAATCATTTTCTTGTCGCTTGAAGATGTCTGACTCTCCTACTTGGACTGTGATGTATAAATCTCCAGACTGACTTCCATGAGGACCTGCTTCTCCTTCTCCTGGAACACGTAAGGTTGATCCTGTATCTACACCTGCTGGAATATTTGCTTTAATTTCTTTCAGTATTTCTACACGACCTTCACCGTGACATTGTTTACATATTTTTTCTGGAATTTTTCCTTGTCCTTGACATTCTGGACAGACTCCGACTTGCATGAAACTTCCAAAAGGAGTACGAGTAGCTTTTCTTACTTGACCTGCACCATTACACGTTTCACAGGACTCTAACTCTCCGTCTTCCGCGCCAGTGCCTTCACAAGCTTCACAGTGTTCTGGCTTTCTGATTTTTATTTCTTTTTTTGTACCAAATGCAGCTTCTTCAAAAGTGATGTCTAATGAAACTTTTAAGTCTCTGCCTTTTTGCTTTCGCTGACGTCTTCCACCACCGCCGAATAAAGCATCAAAGATAGAGCCGCCGAATAAATCTTCGAATTGGGAAGTATCAAAGCCACGGAAAATATCTTCTGAAGAGTATCGTTGTTGGAATCCTTCTTTACCAAATTGATCATATTGAGTACGTTTTTGCTTGTCTGAGAGTACTGCGTATGCTTCTGAGATTTCCTTAAATTTTGCTTCTGCACCAGCTTCTTTATTGATATCTGGATGATGTTTTTTTGCTAATGTTTTATATGCTTTCTTAATCTCTTCTTCAGTAGCAGTTTTACTAACTCCTAAACTTTTATAATAGTCGTCACTCATCTCTATCCTAGATAATCTGCTTTTTTATTACTTGATTTTTGCTGGGATTTGTGTATGCTCTCAACATCTTTCTGTAATTCTTTTTCTGCTTTGAGCATTGCCTCGCTTTTCTTTATTTCTCCTAATTTTTCTTCATACTTTTTAATTATTTCATTTAAAATTCTACTCATTTCTTTTAACAGCAAAGGCTCTACACTAATAACATTATGCACCATCTTAAAATGTTTTTTTCCAGAAACTGATCTTTGGTCAGTACGAGAAGATACATTCTTGAAATCTAGCGTTGCTTGTGTAGGATTGATTTCTACTGAAAATTCATGAGCGAAGAAGCTTGCGCTACCTTCGTCTATGTTTAAATTCACATTAGTTGGCTCTGGTTTATTTTCCATCTTTTTTCACCTACTTTTTGTCCACGACTTCAGCATCAACTACTTTGTCTTTTTTCTTTTGGTCTTTGCCTATTTCGTGATCTTTGGCTTGCTGCTCTGCCTCCTGGGCTTTTTGATAGAGTTTTGTTGAGGCTTCATGGAGTCTCTTATTTAACTCTTCCATATGTTGCTTGAGAGCATCTGTATTGTCTTCCTTGAGCAGTTTCTTGAGTTCTTCCTTATCTTTTTCTATTGCCTTGATTTCTTTTTCTTCTATTTTTCCTTTGAACTCTTTGAGACTTTTTTCTAAAGTGTAGACTAAGGCATCAGCTTCGTTTCTGACTTCAGCTTTTTCCTTTTTCTTCTTGTCTTCTTCAGCAAATTCTTCTGCGGATTTTTTCATTTTTTCCACTTCAGCTTCTGAGAGCTTGTTGGATGCAGTAATTTTAATATTCTGCTCTTTACCAGTTCCTAGATCTTTCGCTGTGACATGGATGATACCATTGGCATCAATATCAAAAGAAACTTCAATTTGTGGGACTCCTCTTGGAGCTGGAGGAATACCTACTAAATCAAAACGACCCATACTTTTATTGTCTGCAGCCATTTCTCTTTCTCCTTGCAAGACATGAATAGTTACTGCTCCTTGATTATCGTCTGCAGTAGAGAACGTTTGTGATTTTTTTGTTGGAATAGTTGTGTTTCTCTGGATTAAAGGAGTTCTAATTCCACCTAGAGTTTCAATACCTAGAGTTAAAGGTGTGACATCTAATAAGAGAATGTCTTTGACTTCTCCACCTAAGACTCCACCTTGAATAGCTGCACCATGAGCTACACATTCCATAGGATCAACACCGCGTTCTGCTTTTTGACCTAAAAGATCTTCAACGAATTTCTTAATGACTGGCATACGAGTTGGTCCACCTACTAAGATGACTTTGTCAATTTTATTAGTCTCGAGCTTACTATCTTTAATTGCCTGTAA
>JAUXTV010000130.1 GCA_030679025.1 Candidatus Woesearchaeota archaeon | reverse complement strand
TTTGCTTCTTTACAAGGAGAACAATCCCATAAGCTTTTCTCTTTAGCACATACAGTAACAGGAGTTCTTGAAAATTTAGAAGGTTGTGAAGGAACTAATTTATTTGTTGCTAATGGCACTCTTGCTGGGCAAACAGTAGATCATGTCTTGTTACATGTGATTCCTCGCTACAAAGATGATGGAGTTTCTCTTACTTGGCAAGGAAAGCCTGCTTCACAGGAAAGTTTACAGCAACTTCAACAACAAATTGCACCACAGCTTTCTTCCTTAGAACAAAAAACTTCAGAATCACAACCTACTCCATCAACAGCACAACCAATTAAAGTTCCTTCAGATGCACCGGAAGAAAACACTGATGAACCCTTTGCTGACTTTTAGATAAAATTTAAAATATTCCACTGCAATATTGTTAGTATAGTCCCTAAAAAAAATGGAGGGATGAAAGGGATACCTTCCTTGACTAATACTTCTTTTACTTTGGCTTGAATTAATTTTTGAATATCTTCTTTTTCAATTCCTGTATTTTTTACTTTGTAGATCACTCTTTTATTCACTAAAATATCCTTTTCCACCCAATCACCCTCGGTGAGTTGCTGTGGTTTAACATGTTTATACATCGCAGATTTTTCAACAGCTTTGATATAGACCCATAAATAAGGATATAATAATACCATAAGACCGGCTGTTAATATGCCTATTCTTAAGAAAGGATCCTGCACCAAGAAAGCTGCAGCTATGATTACTATTGCACAACTAATAGCTATAATGCGCATTTTTAACATTCTTTTTTCTTGTAATAATTCTCTAGCTCTCTCTGTGAATTTCTTTCGATGCTTCCATGATAAAAGTATCCCCCAAATTAAACCATAGAGAGCTCCAACAATAATAATATTGATACAGAGGATAGCAAGGAAAGGCATTATGGAGGGAGCAACAAATGCAGGACGCGTAGAGAATATAACTCCCAGAGCCATAATCATTTTAGCATCTCCACCACCCCATTGCTTTGTATAATACATGAGACTTCCCAAGAGATAAGTAATTCCTAAAGCAATTACTGCACTGAAGAAATATACCCAAGATTCTGGACCAAGAGCAGCTATAAATCTAATACCTAAGCCAGAAAATATTAATCCATAAGTAATCCAATCAGGAACTTCTCGTGTTTTTAGATCATGCCAACTTGCAGCACCTAAACCCAGAAGTGCTATGCCTGCAAGCAAAATATCAATCATCACCATTTTCCTTTCTATGCACAAAGATATACTTATAAATGTTCTTACTCATTTTTGCCTTATGGTAGCAATTATAGGAGCAGGACCTGTAGGGAATCATTTAGCAGCAGAACTTTGCAAGCAAGGATTTTCCGTAGACGTCTACGAAGAACATAAAATTATTGGGAAACCAGTTCAATGCACTGGACTAACTACTTTTTTCCTGAACAAACTTATGAAACCTGATGACTCTTTTGTCGTTAATAGAATTAGTCGTACACAAGTCTTTGGCCCTGATGGGAAATCTGTGGAAATTGCTCTTCCTAAAAATTACATTGTTGATCGAACAAAATTTGATGCATATTTAGCTACAGTCGCGCAAAGTCATGGAGCAAAATATCATAGCAACCATAAATTTCTCAGTTCTGAAAAACAAGGACAACAACACACTTTACATTTTTCTAACGGAAAAAATTCAAAGACTGATATTTTAATTGGTGCAGATGGACCCTTGAGTGCAGTTGCTAAAAGTAATGGTATGTACGGACAAAGGAAATTTATTATTGGTCATCAAGCGAGAATTAAAATTCCTTGTGCAGAAGATCTAGTTGAATTTTTTATTGATGAAGGTTATTTTGGATGGCTGGTTCCAGAGAGCAACAAAATAGCTAGACTTGGCATCTGCTCTTTGGACAAACCTAAATATTATTTTGATAAGCTTCATCATTTACGACCAGGAAAAATTCTGGAATGGCAGAGTGGCATTATTCCTCTGTATGATCCTAAAGTTATTACAGAAAAAGACCATGTTTATTTGGTTGGCGATGCAGCAACACAATTAAAAGCATCTACTTTAGGAGGCATTATTCCCGGCATGATGGCTGCTGAAGAACTCACTAAGGCATTGGTCACTGGCAAGAGCTATGAACACCTTTGGAAAAAACGCATTGGCTTTGAATTATGGGTTCATCTCTTGATTCATAAAATGATGTTACAACGATTTCACAAAGAGGATTATAACAAACTGATTCAGCTGGTGCGACAACCCAGAATAACCAAACTAATCACTACTCATGATAGGGAGTTTCCTAGCCTTTTACTGGCCAAAATGGCACTTTTGGAGCCTCGCTTTTTACAGTTCACAAGGTTTCTTTGGTAAATGGATACTACTCCCTAGTTACTACAATTAGAAAGATTTATATACCCCAGTATACTTCAATTTTTTATTCATTAGGAGGATAAATACAATCATGAAAAAATCAACATCAACAGCAATACATGTGGTTGCAGCTGGCGCTGTAATGACTTCTCTGGCAACTTTTTATAATAGATCTGGCATCCCTCAAAATACAGCAAGAACTGTAGAGAATTATCTTCAAGGACTTTCTATGCCTAAAGATGCTATCGATGATGCTATAGGCATGACTTGTGTCTATTTAGGAGAGTCAGGCATTATTCCTAAGCAATTAGGTCGTGGTTTAGGTCTTTTGGCAGTTTATGGTAATAATTTTATGAGAACTTTTGGTGCTGATAGCAATCCTACTTATGGATTAGCAAAACTTGTAGCAGAGTGTACAGCTGAAGCTATTCCTTTAGCATTCGCAGCTGTTTGCGGTATTGCCGCTAAATATATGTTAGGTATTGGAAGACAACAGCCAGCACCAGCAGCAGGACAACCTCCAACACCAGCTACTCCAGCAGCAACTCCTCCAGGTCCAACGCCTGCAGGTACAGTTCCTGGTCATCCTTAATTCTTCTTTTTTATTTTTTCTTTTTATTCTTTTATTTTATAACGAGTAATAGCAGCTATGCCTGTAATTCCTTGTAATTCTTGTCCTGCCTGATGTTCTGCAGTGATAATATGAATTTCTCCGCCTGTAGCTTCTACTGTTTTCATGATGTTATCTAGAGGTTCATAACTTTCTGATTGTCTTAGCTGCTGGATGAGTTCATCAGTTACCAATAATATTTTGATTGCACCTATATCTGCAGCTTCTTGGACTTCCTGCATGCCATAGACAGCATTGCCATTTTTAGCAATCTCTTTGAATACTTCCTGCACTAATTGTATTTCTTCAATAATTCTTTCATCCTTTAATGCTTTTTTGATTTCATCACTTTTGAGCACTTCATGCATAGCATTTTTTCCTGTAGTATGACATACTGTGTAGAGTATTTTCTTTTTTAGATCTGGCGCACGCTTTGTTACTTCTTTATTGAACTCCTCTTTCCAGAACGCTGGGGAAGCAACTATAAGTTTGTCTAATTTGTAGCGTTGATCATATTCTTGCAATCGCTTTACAATATCTGCATAGAAAGTAGCATCTTTTTTTATATTTGGAAAAGCTTTTTCTTGCACTTCTCCTTCAAAATCACTAATATATTCATACCCATATCTTTTGAGCAAAGCGAAGGATACTTCTTTTCTTTCCAATGCACAAATAAGAATTTTTGGGAGTTTTTCTTTGCATGCTTCTTTGAGCTTGTCTCTTTGATATTTGTGCCAGTGCTCTTTGACTATAAGCAAAGTGTCATTTTCCTCTACGTTAATGGTATGAAAAGCACCTCTTTGCACGTCTTCCGGACCTTCCTTTATTTTTCCATTGATTCTTAATGCATTAGTATATTTATGGAATTCTACTTTTTCTACTTCCACAGTGATTCGAGCATGCTTTTTGATGATCTGTGTTTTTCCCTCTTCACCATTTCCTAATTTTATCTTCCTGACAGTATCCCCAGTTACGAGATCATGCTTATCCAAAACCTGACTGAGATACCATAAATCATCGAGTGTTGTCACTTTGACTAAGACTTCTCCATGCTTTTGATTGTCTTTTAAGATCCTCATATTTTTGGACAACCTCTTTAAGCTATATTAATACTTTGTTTTAGTTGATTTTTAGAGCAGAATTCCTGTCGTAAGGTTTAAATAATCTCTCAGTTCACTCTGACTAGTGAAAAGGGGCTTGAGTAGAAAAGGAGGAGCAGATATAGCTGAATCCACTAATGCTTTTTATCTCATTTTATTTATTGGTTTATTTTTATTGATCTATATCGTTCTTCTTCCCGAAGGACAAAAAGAAGAATTAGTCGGTCAACCAAGCTCTGGTTATTATCCTTCTTCTGGGCAACCAAATTATGGCGGCAGCTATGGTCCAGCACAGCAAGAAATACTTTTTAGTCAAAGCATAGGCGAGCTTCAACCTTTTGGTCAAAAAATTTATGCAAAACCTTTAGCCTCAGTTTCTCTCTATACAGATCAAGATAAAGATGAAGAACTCCTTGCAAAATCTCTTGATGTTAACGGAGGATTTTTCTCAGACACTGAAAAAGAACTCATTTTTAAAATTTCACAAGATGCTCCTGTTGAGAATGTTCGCCTCTTATTTTTTCTAGAAAAAGCTGAAGGCAGCATTACTATTTCCTTAAATGGCAGAGAAATTTTTAGTGGTCCTCTTACCAGTTCGCAATTACCTTTACAACTTCCAGCTTCTTCTCTACGCAGTGTTAATCATCTTACTTTTTCAGTTTCTGGAGGATTTAGCAGAAGCAGCTATGTCTTACGAGACGTGACTTTGTTTAGAACTTATACTTTATCTCATACTACTGAACAAAGAACTTTTGTTTTAAGTCCAGATGATCTTCAACGCTTTGGACACTTAAGTTTATTTTATATTGTCAATTGTCAAACTGCTAATGAAAAAGGTACACTTTGGATTAGACTTAACAGCAAAGTTATCAGCCAACAGCAAATAGTTTGTGATGCTGGTGAAGTAAGCCACGACTTTAATCGTAATGATTTACATGAAGGAAGAAATGTTTTAGAATTTAGCATTGATGGCGGCAAATATATTTTAGAACGTATGTTGCTTGAAGGAGATATAGATGCTGGCAAGGCTCCTGGTTATTATTTTAGCGTACCTACTGGTAGTGGCTCAGTATTCATGGAAATGCAATTAGGCGCAGATAATCGCAGAAAAGTTGCAACTGTTTTAGTGAATGGTTATCCTCTTTATCTTGATACTTATGGAGATCATTTTAGTTTTGATATTAGCTCTTATGTTGTTCCTGGACAGAATAATTTACGTATTATTGCGGAGACTGCTTTCGATGTTGCTTCCTTGGATGTCTTCCTTGCGTAACTTTTCTTTGTATGGAGTGTACTAATGGGAATTCAAAATATTCTGTTTGTTGGACCTTATGCTAGAGAAGAAGTTAAAGAAATAAAAGAACAAACTCAAGCAACAAATCAACAGGTTCAAGAATCAAGAAAACAAACAGGACTTCTTTCAGTATTACCTGCCATTTTAAGAGAGAGATTTATTTACGGCAAAGGAAAAAGTTCTAAATCAAGAACACAAAAAATCGTTTTTCAAGGTGGTGGAGGCGGAGGATCTAGTACTGAACCTAAACCTCTTGTTAGAAATCCACGTGGATTTACTTTATTATTGATGATTCTTTATTTTTTTGCTACTATAGTTTTTAAATTATTGTCTTTTGACTGGGTTATTTTTATTTTTGGTTCAGCTGCAGTTTATTTTATTCTTTCCTGGAAACTTGGACATTTTATTGTTACTGCACTCGTATTCTCTCTTCTTTATACAGCAACGACTGAGGATGTTCGTCTTATGTTACAAACGAAGTTTGAGAGTGCACGAGAAAATTTTGATATCAAAAATCCTTTCTCTAGTTTTAAAGAACTGCTTTATCCTACATGGGACAATCCTAACATTGCAGAGACTGAACCACAAAAAGGCATCCAATTTTTAAGCTTTGAAGCGTCAGATGCATTTCAAGAAGGGAAACCAGCAAGACTAGATGCGAAAGTACAAATTGATGGCTTCTATAATTTTGATACCCAAATGTATGAAGATCAAATAGTCTTATTTTCCTGCTATGAAGAAGATAGAGAGGGCAAGCGAGTACAAGAAGGAGAAGTTTATATCAATGATAAACTTCAAAGCCTGAATGTACCAAAAAAAGCAACCAGCACTCATTTTGTCAGCTGCAGATTTCCTCAAGGACTTAAATTCCATACTCTTCAGACAGCTTTCAATTGGCAAGGCATTTTAGACAGAGGAGAAGGCACAGAAGTTGGCAATAGATTATACATGAAAAAACGTATTGTCTTAGAAGCACGAACAAGAATGCTACAAGTAGCAGGACTTAAGTTATGGACTGTACAAGAAGCAGAAGCACCCGATGATCTTCTGCAAGTTCCTAGCGTGAACAATGATCTTACTTTTGACAAGTCAGATGAGACTAGCATTCCTCAATGTAGAAGAGGATGTGGCGGACCTTATTTATTGACCATGGGAACTGGCAAAATGCCTCTTACTGAATCTAATTATCCTAATCTTCGCGTAGGATTTGTCAAAAATGAACTTCGCTTTGGCACTATTGCAAGACTGAACAGTTTACAACTTACTTATCCAGAAACTTTAGGCATAGCATTTGATACACTTCAAGAAAGATCAACATGCGACTTTACTGGCGAACAAGCAATGACTTTACGTGATGATAGCTTGAAAACTATGAACGCTTATTTATTACAACTCTTCAATCTTAATACAACAGCTCAAAATCAAATTACTGTGCCTTTGTCTTTCCAATGTGAATATAAAATTACTCAACCTCCTGAACAGTTAGGAGCTTATGAACTTACTGCTAGAGCAGACTATGATGTTGTTATACGCAAATCTGGATTGGTTGATATTTACCGTGAAAAAGAATTGCCTGGAGTAGAGAACCTTGCGTAATCTCCTGTTTCTTTTTTTGCTTCTGTTTTTGACTGGATGCATTAGTTTTCCTTCTACCTCTGATAAGGAACCACAAGGACAAGGAACTGCTTTTACTGGCTTGATTGGTGGCAAGGGAGTACAAGTAGGATTTCTTCCTAATAATCCGCCTTTTAATGCTCTAGATGGTCCATTTAGCATAGCTCTTAAATTTTTTAATTTTAATCAAGAATCTATTACTGTGGATTCTTTTACTGTTGGAAGTTCTACTCATTATGAGGGGTTTACTAACTTTGAGCAAGAAACTCTTACTCTTGATGGAGCACTTGTTCGGGAAACTGCTCGAGGACCAGAGTTTTTAGGACCGGGCACTGAGTATTCTTATGTTGGATCTGCCAGCAGAAGAAGAGATAATGGATTGCAATATGGTACTTTTCAATTTAGCAATGTTGATGCAGGGGCAAGCACTTCTTTTTTTGTGAAAATGCTCATTAATGATTATCCTTCTGTTTCTTATTTTCAATTTTGCACTTTTGATCTTGAAGCTAGTATGCCTTTTTCTTGTCCTACCACTTTAAGCCTTAGTGGATCACAATTAGGATTTGGTTATGCTTATGATCCTGTTACTGTTACCAGCATTGTTCGTACTTTGTCCAGCATTACCAATGGCGTAGGCGTTACGCTGGATATTACTATTGAAGACAGATGGCAACAACAAGGTGTTTTTTCTGGATCAAGTTATGAATTTGGCCGCATTCACCCGACAGATGATGAACAGCAATTTAGCTTTGAACTAGAGTCTACCAGTGGAGCAGCTATTTCTTTTGACTGTACTAGCTCCCAAGAGCGTTTTAAAACTGGCAAAGGATCTGCATTATCTTTAGTTTTACGCAACGGCAAAGCAAAAGTGCAT
>JAUXTV010000124.1 GCA_030679025.1 Candidatus Woesearchaeota archaeon | reverse complement strand
TAACTGTTGGCAGCAATGTTCTTGCAGGGACAAATCCTGAGAAAATTCTATCTTGTTCTTTAACTATGCTAGCAAAAAAAGGAACATGGAAACAACCGTTTGGCGATGGCAAGGCTGGAAATCATATGCTTGACCACATTTTGTTCAAAACGGGCTTACAGTAACTTCTCAACATTTTTCTTCTTGCTTTTATGCAAATGTACTTTCCATTAATTCTACTCCTGCGACATATTTTGAACTTTTATTAATTCTAAAAGGGAAGAACTGTGTTAAATGATGTGCTTGATCAAGATCTTCCGGTGCAAATTTTAATTCTATTATAATGTGAGGGTATTCTGTTTTTGCTAGAAACTTGTTTGTCTGATTTTTAGCTGCGAAGAAACAGAGATCGGTGTCAATAGTTATTCTATATTTCTTATCTGAAGACAAAAAATAGCGTCTTTTATATGCATTAAAGAGCACCGGTAATAAACAATAAAGTTTTTCTCTTACCCAATCAGGGAGCTTTGATTTCGCGAAGATTTCTTTCTTTATCATCATAAAAGAAAAGCTTTTTTGCATTTTAAAGGGGTTGAGAGGATAGCTTAATTTTGACACTAGTGATCCGGTCCTTATCTTTAATTCTAATACCGGCTTTTCTATAAACCCGAAGAAAGCACCATACCAACGTATTCGCACCTTAAGTCTCTTATGGTTGCCACTGACATTTTCTACATAATTTCTCATGGAAGGCGTGTCGAAATAAATATTATTTACCTGTCGTTGCTTATAAATTTCTGAGAACATCGCAGGATTATTTCTAATAATCGCATGAACTTCTTTCTCGGAGAGATTATGTATTACAAACTTTATCTCGTATCTTTTTGATGTTTTTTCTGACTCTAAAAAATCTTCAAGCAGTTTTCCCATAGAGTACCTCATATACATTCTTCATATTTCCCATGCTGAGAACTCCATTTATTGTTAGCATAGAATTCTTTTCAATAATAGTCGTATATTCTGTTTCTGTGAAATTGGTTATTATCAGAGAGGATTTTCCAAACTCTGGTTTTTTCTCATATACCGCAATCGCATATTTTACATTTTTAATTCTGATGTCATTTGCCTTTACCATAGATTTATCCTTGCTTGCAATTCCTATGTATGCTCCATTTATACTTATTTTATCAACAGCAACATCGCTCATTTCTCCAGCACTTATTCCTTTATCACCTACTTTGTTTATCATAATATTATCTACGGAAACGATACTTCCTGAAAAATCCATACCATCGTTGCCACAATTCATGAATACAGCATTTCTTATTGTACCTTGTGAAAAATCACTATCAAAACAATCGGACAGCGTATCTTTAAACGAGATATGATCTAATTCGAATTCTGAACGAACAATATTCAATGCATCTTCTGATTTTATGCTCTCGAATTTTATATAATTCATATTTATTGGTGATTGATATATTGTCACTACAGCAGTAACTATTTGCCCATATGCTTTTGGCTCACTTAAATCTTGGAAAATGACATGTTGCCATTCTGATTTTTCTTTTATTGAGAGCAAGGTTATTCCTTGGCCGGTTTTGTCTGATGAGAAAATTTTTATAGGCATATTCTCATCCCCCCTCATAATAATTGGAGATTGCGAAATTATACGAGCATTATTTGTAAGATCAATATTTGTACCACCTTCAATGACTACTACAAATCCTTGAGGTATTTTCAATTCTTTGTCTATAACCCATGTTCCTTTTTCAAAATGAATTACTTTTTTCTCTTCATCAACATCTAAAAATTCAAAATCCTTATAATCCCCTACTTCTGGTGTTTTTCCTTTGGTTAACAGCTCTTCAGAAACATAGGGCCATACACTCACTTCTGCACTTTGTATGTTTTCTGTACCCAACACCTTATATTTCACAATGATTTTGGTGTTATCCACTGCGTCTAAATCCTCATTCGATGAAACTTTAAATGTAGATTCTTTAAATGTAACTGTCTGTAATGGTTTTTTTGCCTGCAATATTATTTTTTCATTGTAGATCGTTGGTCTTTCTTTATATAACACTTCAACGATTTCTATAGGCAATGGATTAATGTTTCCCATAAGCAATGTTATTTCTCTTGCTCTTTCATCGCTTTTCTTGAGATAGGCCTGTATCCCTTCCAGAGGTTTTAGTATGTATGCAATATATTCTTGATTTTTGTAAGGGATTTGTTCTCTATCAAATTTATACCAAGGATAGCTCTTATAGAGTATTTTCATCTTTTCATTAGCTTCTTCTTTAGTTTCTCTGAAAAAATTGTCTAAATATTCTTCTTTGGAGAATTCTTGCAGATACTGTATATATGTTCTAAAAAACATCTCATCCTTGAAAAAATTATCTATCCAACTAAGCTCTTTATCATCTTTTTCAGTTTGTTCATCTATCTGCATTCCCGCACCAAGTATACTATTTACTTCAGAAAGCGGTTGAATAAATTGATTGTCATATCCGATCGGCTCGAGAAGACTTGTAATAGGGTTATAATAAAATTTGATATTTGAATACCATAATAAATGATGATAGCCAAGGATATCACTCATCGCAAATAATCTTGCCACTTGATCCATATCGAATACTTCTCGTGTTGTTTTCTCACCACGACGGAATGATTCCAGTAATTCTTTCCCTCGTATGAACGCATTTCTTAACTCTTCATTTTCTAATAATGTTTTTTCTTCGAACGGGTCGATGGCACTATAAGTGTAAATCTCATCACAATTTAACATGTGTTCTTTATACATACAAAGATAATCATCAAATTTGAATATTGGCCCTTCACGTTTTTGATTATATTCAATTAGTCTTTTATCAAAATGTTCTTCTATCGCATATATCCCCCAATTTTCACCATTAACAATAACTTCTATAAAGTCATATCTTAATGCAATAATTCCACTATATGCCATTAACTTATAGAGATACCATTCATTCATATACCCCCGTGTCTTTGGATGTTGAAGTGAGAATTTTTTCATTCCTAAAATAGTGTTCTCTCCATCGAGCTGAACTCTAAAAGACCACTTCTTTTCATCATTCCAATGGTCTTGGTTGTCTCCTTTTAGACGTATATCTGCCTTGTAATTCTTGTCTTTATAACGTATAGTTACAGGAACAAAATCTTCGTTCGAGGCGAAGAGCGTACCCATTACTAATGCTTCTCCACGTTTTTTACGTAGCAATTCCATATTTTCGAACGCAATATCTATAGTAATTATGTCTGGATTTGAAAATTGTCCAGTTATATATTTATAAGGATGCACAGCTGTTTTTGCTACACCATACATTTCCTGCATCAAGGGGAAAACACCAAGACTGCGTATGAACTCTCTTGCTCGTGGTGATGGACTGTCAAATGTCCCAAAAAAACCAGCTATCAATAAACCAATCACGATACCAGCTATACCAATGGCAATGCATGCAGCAATCCGTGTTTTTTTTGATGCAAAAAACCGAAAGAGACGACACAATCGGTCTTGGAGTGATAATGTCTCCCTATCTTTTATTTGCATCAGGTAATACCCTCCTTGTCTAGATATGTGATATTGATTGTATCTGACAATTTTTCTAATTCATTTTTTATTCGTGAAAAGTGATGATGGGTCTGAAGATCGACTAAGAATGACGCTTCAAACGCATCTTTGTTCTTGTCAAATCTTTTCAGACGAACAGCCTTACAATGTTTTATTAAAATATCCATAATTGCAGACAATGTCACATGCCTTGATGTTTCTCCAGACATAGTGAGATAAAGATTATGGTGTTCATGTTTCTTTCTTCGTACATGTCTCAACATAATTAATATACTAATAACTATGAATGCAACGATTGTGACCATCCACTGGTATGCTCCAAATCCTAATCCTATTGCAATGGCAATAAATAGGAATGATAATTCTTCAGGCTCCTTGATGGCTGCCCTAAATCTGACTATAGAAAGTGCTCCAACAAGACCTAATGATAATGCTAATGATGATTTTACAATCATAATAATCAGTGTTATTGTAGTCGAAATCAACACAAAATTGCTGCCAAAATGACTTCTGTTCGAGAGCGATGTTCCAAACTTAACATATAATTTTGCTAATATTCCAGAGAGTATGGCTGATAAAACAAGCGATGCTATGACGTCTGGGACTGTCATTTGCGTACTCCATGTCTGTGCGAGACTTTCAAGTGATTCTGTTAGTGCCATACGCAGAAAATAGCTAAAACGCTTTATAAATTTAATGGTTTAGTGGCTTTTATAGCCCCTTTCCCGCTTTTCTTAACTTTCTTTTTTCATTATTCAAAACTCTTATAAACTTATTTTTAAACTAATTCTTATGAAAATTTGTGCTCTTACAACATCATATCCTACAACTAATGACACGACTCGTGGCATTTTTATCTATCGACTTTTTCAAACTTTACAGCAGCAAGGACATCAAGTTACATTTGTTTGCCCTCATGGTTTTTCTTCTTTAATAGGCGGTGCAGGTATCTTTTCGAATCTCCAATATAATTGGATAGCTCGTTTTTTGTTTATTCCTTATGTTCTTGTTTTCTTTTTTCATATTCTTCGTAAGACCCCACACTGTGATATCATCCATGCGAACTGGTCATTGACCGCATTTCTTGCGCTATTAGCAAAACCTATTCATCACAAAAAAATTATTCTCACTGAACGAAGCTCTCATCTCATTCAGCTTCACAACCCCTTTCTGAAATTTTTTATTCGTTTTACTTATACACATGTAGATTGTTTAGTAGTTTTGAGCAAAACTGCACAACACCAGCTTTCTAGCAACTACAATATTCCTTTCTCTTCTTTTCTTGTTGTCCCTAATGGCGTCGATATTCCTCGACTTTCCTCGAAAAATTCTCTTCGTCGAACACTTCATCTTCCTCAGAAAACCATCATTCTCGCCGTAGGCAGACTCACTCGAGATAAAAGTTTAGATACACTTCTTCAAGCATTTCACCACCTTCATGTATCTTCAAATTCATATCACTTGGTGCTAGTTGGTGATGGAGAAGATAAACAACGCCTGCAGGATTTAGCTGATACTCTTGGATTGCGCTCTTTTGTCACTTTTACCGGGAAAGTATCACATGAGCAAGTCTATTCTTATATGGCTGCTTCTGATATTTTTGTGCAGACTAGCTTGAAAGACAGCGGCGGTAATGTAATTCTTGAAAGTATGGCACATGGCTTGGCAATTGTTTCAACTCCTGTAGGCTGGGCTAAAGATTATCTTGTTGCTGACAAGAACGGTCTTTTCTTTACGCCGCGCGATGCTGTTGATCTCTCTAAATATATTCTTCTCCTCTTGAAAAAACCAAAATTACTTCACACTCTTGGTCGAGCAGCACGCCAGACGATTCTTCATGAGCACTTAACGTGGAAGAATTGCGCACAACACTATCTTCAACTTTATCGTGAGGCGCTTTCATGAGCCAACGACAAGCAGTTCTTGATTTTTATAAACAGGCAAGCAAAGATTACGCGTCACACCTAACACAGAAACCTTATGATGGTTATCGCAATACCGCGATTAATCATATTTTATTCTCTTTCTTTCCTTCACTTCCTAAAGCTATTGTCCTTGATGCTGGTTGCGGCACTGGAGAATTTGTCTTTCCTCTACTCCGAGCGAAGTATGGGCGTACACTCACTCTTTATGGGCATGATATCTCACCAGCTATGCTCGCTGTGGCGAAAAAGAAATTTCCTTTTGCTCGACTAACTGCTGGATCCGCAGAAAAACTTCCTTTTAAGAATCACTCCTTTAATCTGATTGTCTCTCGAGAAGCCTTAGAACATCTAGAAAACCCACAACAGGCAGTTTATGAATTCTACAGGGTATTGAAACCTGGTGGCTTTTTAGTAGTCAGCACACCTTCTTGGTTCGGTTTAATAGCTCCTTTTTATTGGATTAAACGAATATTAGGAAAAATGCAGCACATTGATAATTGGTGGACACCTTTTTCTCTTCGCCGCACTTTACGACGAGCAGGATTTTCTATTGATGTATTTACTTCTGTTTGCCCAGTCTTGTATCACGACGCTTTGCCACGATTTTTGATTCCTCTTATTCGCGCGCTCGATCGTTTTTTCCTTTATCTTCCTGGTGTTCGCTATTTTGGAAGAGTCTTAATCTTTCGCTGTCGGAAATAATCAGATACGTTTTATAAGAGATGAAACTAAAAAAGTTATTGGAGCTGAATGAGTTCGTAATAAAAAGTTCACTACTCCACGAGCACGTTCCTTATAAGAGATCATCCAGAAAAAGACCACTGACAATGAATAATATCTGCTTTTTTAGCATATCTCCATGACTTCCAAAGAAAAACGACTGAAAATATTGGCCATTGTATCCTTGCTATCCATGAAGACTTAAGATTAGTGAGTATGCCTCCTTGAGCAGTTAATTTTTGCCATCTTCTTGAGATCATATACTGAAAACGATGTACCTGTATGTCTTCCCATACTTCTTCTTTTTGCGCATGCCTATCAGCTGGACAGATTACATCGACTAGTATCTTCTTTTTAGCAAGCGCAGCACATAATTCATAGATAAAATGTGCTTGTGTATCATTTCTAGATTGTGGGAAAGACGTAGTTAGCATACAGACGCGCATAGTAGTCACTCCTCTTTCTCCTGATCTCCTTTTATAAAAGATGAAACCAAAAATGTTATTGGAGCTGCTACATATGTCGTAATAGTTGCAATCAGCGAGGCAGACAACACGACACTTCCAGCAACGCCGAGTATATCAAACAAATAAATCGCGATTCCTTCTTTTAAACCTAGACCATTAATAGTTATAGGGAGCAAAGTTGCTAATCTTGAAATGGAAGTTACTTGTATCACTTGCGAAAATGCAACTGCTTTGTTTATCGCAAGGAAGGCAAGATAGTATGTAAAGAATATGGACATTAATTTCAATACTGTCAATAACATATTAACTAAAAGTATGCCTTTATCTCCTTCGAGCTCAGCTAGCCCCTTACTAAATCCCTTGAAATACACAGCTTTTTTCTTGAGAATTACTTTTTTTACAAAATTTGTCGCATAGGGCGAGACCAGAATCGCTCCCAAGATCATTCCAATTATAATTAACACGAACGCTACTATAGCACCTGTAAGCCCATAAAAAGCATAAATACCAATAAGCGAAAATAGAGCAATAACCCATAGAGTAATAGTGCTGTCTACGATCATGACCGCAACAGCTTTTCCGGCTTCAATATCTCTTTTTTTTAGCAAATAGACCATGCCGACGTCACTTAACTTACTTGGGAAAAACAAACCAATGGGCCAGATTATCAAATAATCCTTAAGGACACTCTTGAATGTCAGATCTTTCTTCATTTTTTTAGCGAGTATAAAGATATTGACGGCGCCTAACAATAAAGTAATTATCTGCAAGCAAATAATGAGCAGAATAAATACCAGATCTGCATTTTTGAGATGCACTAGCGTTTCTTTAATACCAACTTTGAGAAATATAGCTACAAGAATCGCTAAGCTTACAATAATTTTCAAAAGATGCTTGTATTTTTTCTGCATGATTATGATTCTTTTTTCATATCTGCCATAAATCCAAAGACAATGATTTGAATTCCCATGACGAAGAGCATGACTGTCAATAGTGTCAAAGGGAGATGCCCAACTTTACCTGTTGTGATAAAAAGATATACCAGATATAGACCAATAATAAAACCGAATACAATAAGTGTTATCCCTATCCTCCCAAAAAATTTCATAGGATCATAATCACGATAGATTCTGAGAATATTAATCCACGCTCTGAAAGCATATTCAAATGGATTTTTTAATAATCTACTTTCACCATCTCTTTTCCTGAAATATGTTGGAACTTCTTTGATCTTTAATTTTTCCTGGACTGCCCTGATAATCTGCTCTTGTGTATAGGTGTGTGTTGAACGAATGGGGATTTGCGCGGTTTTTTTGTTGAATGCCCTGAATCCAGTCTGGCAGTCGTTCACTTTATATTTAATAATGTCTGAAATTACCTTGGAGAATACTCTGTTTCCAAACTTTTTCATAAATGGCATTTCTTCTATGCCTCCTGAAAATCTATCACCAAGCACTAAATCATATCCTTTGCTTACTTCTTCAACTAATTTAGGAATATCTTCCGCTTTATACTGACCGTCCGCATCTATATGCACAAAGACATCATATTTTGATGCCAAGAAATTTTTTATCTCAGTTCTGAATGCTTCTGCTAACCCTTGATTTATAGGATGCACTACGACTTGAGCTCCTCTTCGCGTTGCAATCTCGACTGTTTTGTCCTTACTTCCATCATCTATCACAGCAATAGCATATTGGTACTTTGTCTTTTTCATCACACTGTGAATTTCATCAATAACAGCACCTATAGATTTCTCTTCATTATATGCCGGAATGGAAATTAAGACTTTCATGGAGTTAGTTCACCTGATAGACGTATATATTGCTTTCCGTTTGATAGATAGGAGTGTAGTTTACTTCTGCTCTTGAAATAAAATAGTCTGCTTCTAGAGGATTCTTACCAATTCTTATCTTCCTATTAATCCAAAATCCCGCAAGCGTCGTGTCTTTTGCCGGTGAACAAAGAGATTCCTTATTTTCTACTGAACGCTCCAAACATCCAGCTTCATCAAACATAATAGTTGCTGTTGCGGGAGTATTCTCTCCTATCCACTTTCCTAGTTGCACTTGCTCCAGAGGAAGCCAATTTGTTTTACTATTGTAACCAGCTATAGCAATATTTCCAAGACTGATGATTAAGAAAAATGCAATGAAAATACTTACCAGATTTTTTTTAGTTGTTTTTGTCCATATATAGTATACCAATACAAATACTCCCAGCACCGCGATACAGTAAGCAAGTATATTTCCTATTGTCGTAGCAAGATTCATAACACTTAACACTTGTTGAATGACACCGAGCCACACTAAGGACATATTATTTACAGGCACTAGAGGGAAGGACATGATCATAGCTCCGAGCAAAGTGATTACAGCTAACGGTATAAACCATTTTTTTCCTGCCTCTCTAGATTTACTTAATCCTAGATATCCAGCTATAATTACTAAAGGAAGCGCAATGTCGATGTATCTTCCTATTGGCCTTCCCATTATGTTAAGGAAGGTCTCTGCTTTTATGATACCATGAAGCTGATGATTGACTGCGACAATGATGACTACAACAAGCGTACTAAGCACCAGATAGACTAACTCATTTTTCTTTTCTCTCCATCCTTCTTTTATGAAGAGCGCTGTGCCTAGAGCAAACAGAATACCAGAACTAAGAATAATCATTGCTGTATAAGCTATTGTCCAAT
>JAUXTV010000118.1 GCA_030679025.1 Candidatus Woesearchaeota archaeon | reverse complement strand
TTTGGATGCGCCTCTTATTATAACTATGAAAATAATATTCCAAGACTTCTTTAGCCAGAGAAGAGGCACTAATGATCAGAATTTCTTTTGCTGTTGCTAAATGATCCTCGAAAACACTTTTCAAACCGTTTTTCCCTCGATAGAATAATGTTTCTGATTTCTCTTTTGTTTGATTATATCTTGCTTGTAATTGTGGAAGCAGCTCTTGCACTGTAGCTTCTTTTTCCCTGAGCAAATCCACTAATCGCTCTGGATTGGTAGCTTCAAAATATTTCCTGTTGTTATTGACTATGTATCCCACCAATCCCTTCTGAATCAAACGTTCTAATGCATCATACACAGATCTACGATGGATGCCTGACTTTCTTGTTATTAAACCTGCTAAGGAAGGACCTAGATCAAGTAATGTTAAGTATACTTTTTCTTCCATTATAGTTAAACCGAAGAGATTTGTAAGATTCCCCATACTCTTTTTTAGATCTTTCTCTATATATAATTTATGGTGTTCTTTCTCACCACACTATTTTATTACTGCTTTTCTTAGCGTTTATTTTATGGAGAACATACTATGACACAAACAATTATAGACAAAGAACAATTTTTTAGTTATCCTGGAGTAAGAGCAATTCGAGAAGGAAGAACTAATTTAGAACACTTGGGAAGAGATCTCGTTGATGTTATCGTCGAAGCTGGAGATACAGTGGTGATTACTGGAGAACTTGTAGTGCCTTATAGCAAACGCATGCAAGAAGGCTATAGACATGCGCAAAATTTCTTAAAACGCGGGCAAGAAGTTTCTCTTCCTATTCCTCACACTCAAGAAGAAGCCCAAAAACATCAGATAGGTCCTGGACGAAGAAGATTACGCGCTTTTGAATCTGTTAAACCTGGTGAACTCAGATGTGGTTATGTGTGGAGATCACTCAGAGATGGACTCAGAAGAAAAGTACATTTGGTGGATTGTTTAGAAGGAGCAAAAATCTACGCTTTTAGTCAGCAATCTCCAGAGCTTCCTCATACTATAACTGTCAAAGACTATACTAGAGTTCAAGGAGTTGCAACAACTGGTGGTGCTTTTGATTGTTTAGTTCCTTCTCGCAGTAGAGACTTGCAATTTTCTTTCATACTGCACTCTGTACCTCTTTTAGGAACGAAAGAACAACAGTATGTCTGGACACATTTGCATAGTTCTGGACATGGTGGTGGAGTTGTAGGCAAAGGATTGGATACTCGCTGCGGCTCAAAACAATATGACAAACTTACTTTTCGCAGTGTTGGTGGAGAACATGTTTTTTGTCCCCATGAAATTGCAGCTTATCTAGAAATTTCAAAAAGAGCAGCTACTGATGGACGAGGAAATATTATGCTGCAACCTTTTGCACTGCCAACACCAGCAACTGTTGACTTTTATAAAAAATGCAGAACACAAGTCTTGTTGCAAGAAAAAAATCTTACTCCTAAAGGCAAAGTTTCTACGAGACATAGACCTTTGAATGAAGCAGAATTAGAAGTGTTATTATGGCGATTCACTGCAAAACAAGGTTATGTGGACAGTTGGTATGCTAGTGAAGCAAAACATGGTCAGAGATTGGGAGACTATCGTTGGAACTAGAAAGGTTTAAAACAACCTTCTTCTTTCTTTTTTCTATGTCAAAATTTTATATTACAACACCCATCTATTATGTGAATGATATAGCTAGCATAGGGCATGCTTATACTACTATTGCTGCAGATGTTTTAGCCAGATGGCATCGTCTTCTTGGAGATGATGTCTTCTTTTTAGCAGGACTAGATGAAAACTCTCAAAAAACAATTACTGCCGCTAAAAAATTAGGTGTTAAAGACATTAAAGCATACACAGACACTATGGCTAAGAAATGGCAACAAACTTGGAAAACCTTGGAGATTAGCAATGATGATTTTATTCGCACTACAGAAGAGAGACATAAAAAAGTTGTAGAAGAATTCTTTATGAAAGTGATGAGTAAAGGAGATATCTATAAAGGCAATTATGAAGGACTCTATTGTGAAGGTTGTGAAGATTTTGTTAAAGAGACTGATTTAGTACAGGGAAAATGCCAGTATCATAAAACTGAACCAAAAAAAATTAGTGAAGAAAATTATTTTTTTAAATTGAGCAAATATCAAAAGCAAGTATTAACCCATATACAAAAGAATCCAGAATTTGTTGGACCGACATCAAGAAGAAATGAAGTAATTAGTTTTATTGAACAAGGACTGAAAGATATCAGCATTTCTCGGCCTATTACTGACTGGGGAATCCCTTTACCTATTGACAAAGAACACGTTTTTTGGGTTTGGTTTGATGCACTTATTAATTATATCTCTGCTACTCCTAAGTATTGGCCTGCACAAGTGCAATTAATGGGCAAAGACATCATTAAATTTCACTGTATCATCTTTCCAGCTATGCTGCTCAGTGCAGGATACAAACTTCCTGAAAGATTATTTGCTCATGGATTTTTGACTCGAGATGGACAAAAGATGTCTAAGAGTTTAGGTAATGTAGTTGACCCTCTTCAAATCGCTAAAGACTATGGTGTAGATACACTTCGCTATTATTTACTAAGAGAGATTCCTTTTGGTCAAGACGGTGACTTTTCAGAGACAGCTTTGAAAGCTCGACTGAATAATGAGCTCAACACTGATATTGGTAATCTTGTTAGTAGAGTCTTAACTTTA
>JAUXTV010000117.1 GCA_030679025.1 Candidatus Woesearchaeota archaeon | reverse complement strand
TGCTTTTTTCTAATTCCTTGCTTGTAGCTGAAATATTTTTCTTGTGAGTTTCAATTTCTTCAAGACCATTAGCAACTTTGTCTTCCCTTCCTACCAATTCCTCTTCCTTTTCGTCCAACTTTTCTTTCAAATCCTGCAATACCTTTCTTTCCTTAGACAAGCTGTCCTGCATTTTCATTACGCTGTCCCTTTCCTTTGCAAGATCTTTTTTTTCTAACTTGAAATCCTTTGATTCTGATTTTAACTGTTCCATTTTCTGTTCGTACGATTCCTTTAATTCTGATAATTTCTTGTTTTCCTTTTCAAGCTTAAGCTTTTCACTTTCAATGTTCTTTAATTCAGGATAGAATACTGTTTTGTGCAGCTCTTTACCAAAAGGTGTTGTCGGTTTTTCTAAAATATCCAATAACTGCTTTCTTCTTCTTAAGATTCCCCTTTGGTTGTATAAGTAAGCAGAGTAAGCTACCGCCGCCAAGGCAATGAACTGTAAAATTGACGGGATTAACACGTCCACGAAAGATGCTAACAACGACAGGAATAATGCCAACGAGAACAGCATAACCTGAGTAAAGTGAACGTTTCTCCTGTGCTTCCTAAACAGGTATAATGCAATCACGAACAAGACAGATGCAATTATCCTCGCGTATAGCAGGTAATCCATAATGCAGGTTACCTTTGGGGGATTTATAAAGTTTTCTTGAATTTCCGAATATTCCAGCTGCCCTTGAACCTAAAACCCAGTCCCAATAGTCTCAGAAATAATATTTCCATTATCATCAAATTCAACTATTGCAACAAAACCGCCATTGCCGTCATTGGTTAATCTCAGATCATACCATCTAACAGTATTTTTTTCAACAGCAGCATACGGAAACTGCGAAAATTCCCTAAACTGCTTGACAACTAAAGATTCTTTAGATTTTTCAATCAAAGGATTGGCTTCCTTGGGATAGAAATGAAACGCACCAAAGCCTGTAGTTGAAACATCAAAATCATTAATAATGTAAATGTCAGGCTCGTTGATTATCGCTCTCCATATGAAAGGGCTGGTAAAACTTGGCATTACTGAAACATCCTCATACCCGTTTAATTTTGCGACAGTCTCATCTGCATAGATTTTCAATCCCGATTTAAACAACAAGAAGACTATGAAAATAAATAGGGCTGCCTTAGCTATTTTTTGTGCATCACCAGCTTTCATGTAAATCAATATAGCCGCTATGATAAATATAGCCAAAACGTAAACATCAACTATCGGAATCAAACTAAACTGGTATCTTATATGATTGAAAGGATACAATACCTGAGTGCCCCATGAAGTGATTACGTCTAAGAACACATGAGCAGAGGTTCCAACCAAGCCAATAACAAAATATTTATCAAAATTCTTTTCCTTAAATTTCGAAAATATTGCTGCCAAAATTATTGACAATAAAACTATGCCTATAACAGAATGAGATAATTCCCTATGATGAACAAGATAAAATCCAGAACCGAAAAAACGCACAACGAAATCAATGTCCGGCAAATTAGCAGCAACTATCATTGCTATCATTGGCCATTTTGTGTCCTCAAATTTCAGTTTCTTGATTAGTATAATGCCTATCAAAAATCCAAATAATGAATGTGTTAAATTGTCTGTCATTTTTTCAGGAAATTTATTTTCTTAACCAGCTTATTGCCTCGTTCAGA
>JAUXTV010000114.1 GCA_030679025.1 Candidatus Woesearchaeota archaeon | reverse complement strand
GTTAAAATATAATGTTAAGAATTTAATTTATGCATCTTCAGCTGCAGTTTATGGGCAGCCGAAATCGCTTCCATTGACTGAGGCTTCTGAGAAATTGCCGGTTAACCATTACGGCCAGACTAAACTGATGGTGGAGGAACTGCTCCAAAATTGTACTAAATATGGATTGAATTCGATTGCTTTAAGATTTTTCAACGCGTCAGGTTCTGCATATTCCTTGGGTGAAACTCATAATCCTGAAACTCATTTTATTCCGATTTTGTTAAAAGCAGTTTTGAATAAGAATCCAATAAAGATTAACGGCAATGATTTTTTAACCAAGGATGGAACCTGTGTTAGGGATTATGTCCATGTATTAGACATTGCAGACGCGCACATTTTGGCATTGGAAAAATTAAAACAGGGATTTAACGTTTATAATATTGGATTCGGAAAGGGCCATTCATTATTGGAAGTTATTGAAACACTAAAAGAGATTTCTAAACGAGATATTTCGGTTGAGTTCGGTCCGAGAAGGGAAGGAGACCCTGCAGAACTTGTTGCATCGATAGACAAAATTAAATCACAGTTGGGCTGGACGCCTAAACATGATTTGAAATCAATCTTGCAGAGCGCATTGGATGACTTAATTTCTAAAAGTTAAAGAACGTATTTTTTTAATGGCTTAACTATCTTAGTTATGGCATGCACGTAAATCGGGCTTGGCTGTTTTGTCAGTCTTGCTTTTTTAAGATTAGTTAAAAACTCTTTTGGAGAATTAAATTCTGCCATTTCAACATAAGAAGTTCCGATTTCTGAGGGCAGATGCGCGTCAGACCCGACTGCCTTTGTCCAGCCCTTTTTGTTAGAGAAATTTTCTGCCATTCTGTTATACTGCTGTTTTATGACTCTTGAATTAAAAACTTCAATTATGTCTGCCTTGAAATCTATGTTTTGTATTGCCGACCTTCTCATATAATCAAAAGGATGAGGTACATAAGATATTGCGCCTTGTGCTTTGATTTTATCTAAAGCTTCAAGTAAATCAGTGTCTTTAGGAATGGCTTCATTCATGAATATTCCAATTAAGTCTCCTCTGTCTGTTTTAATTTCCTCGCCGACAATAACATCCTTGTATAATTGTTTGTACTTCAATGCTCCTTCAATGGTGTTATGGTCAGTGATTATTGGGAATATTCCTTTAACCAGGCACTGCTTCCTGAAATCTTTTAGTGAAGTCAGTGAATCTGCAGAATACTTGGTATGCATATGACAATCTATTTTCATTAGCCATAAAACCTGCTCACCTATATAAAAGTCTTATGCAGAATCTTTTTAAATGAAATGCAGTTTTTCAGCCTTTGAAATGAAGATTCATGAATGGCAGAGAAAGAAAGGGAAGCAGTTCAGC
>JAUXTV010000110.1 GCA_030679025.1 Candidatus Woesearchaeota archaeon | reverse complement strand
TGCCGGAAATGACGCCGTCGAACTGGTAGGCGTTGGATCGGTCGAACGCCAGCGTGGCGTTGTTGAGCACGTTGCCGACGATCGAGCCGGTGCCGCCGCCGTTGCCGAGCTGCAGGGCGCCGGCATTGATCGTGGTGCCACCCGAATAGAGGTTGGCGGCGGTCAGGACCGTGGTGCCGCCGCCGTTCTGCCGCAAGTCGCCATTGCCGGAGATCGCGCCGTCGAACTGGTAGGCATTGGAGCGGTCGAACGCCAGCGTGGCGTTGTTGAGCACATCGCCGACGATCGAGCCGGTCCCGCCGCCATTGCCGAGCTGAACGATGCCGGCGCTGATCGTGGTGCCGCCCGAATAGGTGTTGAGCCCGGACAGCGTCAGCGTGCCGGCACCGGTCTTGATCAGCGAGCCGCCGGCGCCACTGATCACGCCGCTCACCTCGGTCGTGTCGTTGTTGCCGCCGGCTGTAAGCTGTTTCGCCCCGAGCAAGTACGATCCCGAACCGGCGATCGAGCCGGCGGTCGTTCCGCTCGCGCCAAGCTGCGAGATGTCGAACACGCCATTCGCGTTGGTGATGAAGCGAGCATTTCCCCCGCTTCCGTTCGTGAATTCAGTTGTCGCGTTGTCGCCTGTTGTGATGGTGGCGTTGCCGGCGCTGCTGTTTTGTGTGAAGCGGAGAATACCTTGCAGTTGGTTGCTGATGCTGGCGTTGCCAGCCGTACTGAAGTCCAGAAACAGGCTCAGTTCGGTGTTGATGATGGTGGCGTTGCCGGCGGTGGCACTTTCGTCGAAAATCAGTGTCCCGTCGGTATTGACGACAAGCCTGGCGGTGCCGGCGCTGGAGTTATTTAAGAACTGTATATCGCCGCCGCCCACGGTCTGGAGCTCGAGGCTGCCGCCATTGATGACGATGCCGGCGCCGGTAAAGATGATTGTATTGTCGGATACGCCCGTATAGTTCGACGCTCCCGCATTGAAGGTCCATCCGAGCGTTGTTGGATTGCCGCCATTGAAGGTGATGAAGGTGACGCTGGACGCGCCGAAAAACGCTGTATTGCCGGAAGGGACGATGGCGGGCGACCAGTTGGCAGGGTCGTTGAATTCGGTAGAACCGGGATTGGCCAGCCAGGTCGAATCCGCTGCCGCAGGCGATGCCAGCGCGACCGGGACAGCCGAGGCGAGCAGGGCGGCCCGCGCACGACAAAGGAATAACTGGTACGCACGCA
>JAUXTV010000084.1 GCA_030679025.1 Candidatus Woesearchaeota archaeon | reverse complement strand
TGTAGGAAGACGTCAACGCAAAGAAGCAGAAGCGCAAAAACGTCGAGATGAGGTTAAAAAGAAATTAGACGAGTATTAACTTAAAATGGACACTGTTCAACACCGATTAGAAGCCTTACGCAAAAGTATTGCTGAAAAGCATCAAGTGAAAGCTAGGAGCAGATGGGAAACTATAAAACAGAAATTAAAGAAAGGCGCTCTTATTACTGCTGCTGTTGGAGCGTTAGGTGCAATTCCTGCCTATTATTTAGCTGAAGATTTTTTTCTCAAACGACAAAATTATCCAGAGAGAAATGTTCTCTATAGAGCCTCTCAAGTCATTCATGTAGCTGGAGGTTCTGAAGATAAAAGAGCTCTGGATACTGATCAAGATGAAGAGATCAAAGTGTATGATGGCGGAGTGCAGAGTAAAGTTGGAACCTATCTTTTTAGAACACAACGAGAACGAAGAGATGATATCAGCTATTATAATATGGATAATCCCCAGAAGATTAGAATAGCTTCCGCAACACAAAAACCTGAGCGTGTCCAATCAGGAATTAGCCTAGGAGGAAGCACTAACTTTAAAGAACAGCTTGCTGAGATTATTCTTAGTAACGAACGTAAATCACCTAGTAATTATACCACTTATGATTTTATTCCTGAACGAGGATTGGAAGAAATTGAACTGACAGTTGTTACTCATCCTAATCATCAGAGAACTTTAGAAAATAAAATGATTGAAAAAAGATCTTTGGGATTGGGATGGTTCTTTGGCAAAGAATATCGTTCCGGAACATTTCTAGAAGGCTATGCTCGCACACCACATAACCAAGAACTTACGACCTCCTTCTTGAGAATTATTGCAAAACTTAATAGTTCAGACTCTATAGACAAATCAAAACGTATTGCCTTGATTCAAGAAGCACTTGCAGTAGAATCACGTCTTCAAAGAATACCGACACTTGCTTCTTATGAAGATGGTTTTTTTGACGTTCTTCCCCAAGGAAGCACTTTATATTTAGGATCACAACCAGGCTTTTGGAAACGCCTGCAACATTCTACTCTTCCCTTTCTAGGTATGGGCAAAGATACTAGATTAAGAGTCGATAACTTCTGGGATTTATTCCCTGGTAATATTCCTCTTCTTAATCAACTCAAATTTGGAACTGGTGATGATGTTGCTTATCCTTGCGACAAATATAATAATGGTGGCTATGTTTTAAGAGACAAGTTTGGCGATGTAGCTAAAATTGCTATTCAAGATTTTTTCTTCTTTTATGGTCAAGACTTACTTTATTCTTATTATCTGGATCTTAATGGTGATGGAGATTTAGATGAACATGGTGAGCTTATAGGGCAAGTGTTGTGTAGAACGACTCATGATGATCTTGTTAATCTAGAAGAACTTGTAGGTATAGGTCAATCAAAAAAAGATATTACTTGCACAGTTAATTATTCTTTTATGGCACCAGATGCAAATAGGGAAAATGGATTACGTTTTTTAAGTTTATGTGGTTATCTTGAAAGTTGTATGCCTGATCAGTTGAATAGAGGATATGGTAAACACTCTTTTCTTGGATATATCAATCGAGTCAGAAGTGACATTTTCTTGCATCGTGATCTTACTTTAGAAAATATGAGCAGAGCACTCACTGAAGAATCTACTTTAATAGCACATCAAGATGTTGTTCGCGTTCTCATTGCTGCACAAAGACCTTATGCAGAAGCTGTAGCAAATTCTTTTGGTGATGCAAATACCTTTAAAGGCACTTACCAGACTTCACCTTTACTTCAAGAAAGAACTGAAATTGGTCCTCTTCCAACCTATCTCTTGTTTGCTGGTGCAGCATTTGGACTTCGCTCTTTGTTCAAGAGAAAAAAACAAAAATCTCAAGAAAAAACCCTTCAAAGCCGTGTTCATGACTTAACACACCCCTCAGCATAACTTCTCTTTTTTCTACTTCTCAAAGACCCCCCATAGGTTTTATAAATAGATTTTCTTTATAGTACTGGCTATGATCACTTTTTTAGATAAACCACAAACGAAAGAGACAGTACAAGGACTTTTGCATCCCTTGGTTAACCAGTGGTTCTTCTCTAAATTCAAGGATTTCTCCCTGCCTCAGCTCTATGGTGTTAAAGAGGTTCATGATAGGAATAATATAATGGTTGTAGCGCCCACGGGATCTGGAAAAACTCTCGCCTGTTTTTTATCCATTTTAAATGAATTAATTAGATTGGCTGACGAAAAAAAGCTGGAAGAAAGGATTTACGCTGTCTATATTTCTCCACTTAAGGCCTTAAACAACGATATTGCAAGGAACTTACAAGAACCTTTGGCAGAGATGCTCAAACTTGCTCAAGAAAAACATAAGGATTATCCTATTCGAGTTGGTGTCAGAACTGGAGATACGACAACTGCTGAAAAACAGAAGATGTTGAAACATGCTCCCCATATCTTGATTACTACTCCTGAGTCTTTGGCTATTCTTCTTTCGAGTGACAGATTCAGAGAATTATTGCGCGATGTGGAGTGGTGCATCTTGGATGAAGTGCACGCACTCGCAGAAAATAAACGAGGTGTTCATTTGTCTTTGTCTTTAGAACGATTGCAAGAACTAGCACCAAACATGACTCGAGTCGGATTGTCCGCTACTGTTGAACCTCTTGATGCAGTTGCAAATTATTTAGTTGGCATGCGAGACTGTAAAGTTGCTCATGTACAATACAACAAAGAATTTGATCTGCAAGTCATTAGTCCATTACCAGATTTAATTGATACGACTCATGCTAAACTCCATAATGCTATCTACGCGACTATGGACAAACTCATTCAAGAACATAAGACTACACTTATTTTTACTAATACTAGAGCAGGAACAGAAAGAGTTGTGCATCATCTGAAAGAACGTTTTCCTAAGAATTACACTGAAAATATTGGAGCACACCATGGAAGTTTAAGCAAGAAGCATAGATTTGACATTGAGCAACGCTTGAAGGAAGGGAAACTAAAAGTATGTGTAACTTCGACAAGCTTAGAGCTAGGTATTGATATAGGATATGTAGATTTAGTCATTTGTTTAGGAAGCCCTAAGTCCGTGGCTAGATTTTTGCAACGTTGTCTTCCTTATCATGCAAAAATATTACTGGCTGATGGCACTTATCAAGAGATTGGAGAAATTGTTGAAAAAAAACTTCCTGTAGAAATATTATCTTATGATCCTAAGAAAGGATTTATTAAAAATACTATACAAACCTATCATAAATATAATAATAATAATCTTCTAAGCATATCTCTTCATTCTGGATCAACACTAGAGTGCACATCAGAACATCCTCTATTAACAAAAGATGGATGGAAAACAGCAAAAGATATCACTAAAGAGGACTTTATTGCAGAACTTTATGATAAAAATTTTGATACAATCCCTTATATTTATGAACTCATAGATCAAAAATCCTTTTATGTTGAAAATAGACTAGATTTTCTTAGAAAAGTTGTTGACGCTCATGTACTCAAACATAATCTTGCTTATTCCTCTTTTGCACAAACACTTGGTATAGCTCAAAATCATCTCCAAAATTATATGCGACAAAACGGCAG
>JAUXTV010000083.1 GCA_030679025.1 Candidatus Woesearchaeota archaeon | reverse complement strand
TCTTTCTTGTTCTATGCTTACAGTAATGATATTAGTTCCTTTCCTAAAGATTATAATTTTAGACATACTCAGGCAGCATCACAAGTTTGTTGCTTGTTTATCAATAACTATTCTGAAATTTATCCTGTTAATACTACTTATCAGATGTTTTTTCTCGGCAATAGTCTTTCTAATCTCACAGAAATTACCATTAAAGCAACACATCCAACACGATGTCCTATTATTAATTGGACCGATGCTAGACGACTATCAACAATTGGTGCTCCTGCTGAAGGCGAAGTCAAAGTAAAGATGACTGTTATTACCAATGACCAGGCAGGAAACTGTCTTCCTTCTGACTCTAGATTTAAGCAAATAGAAAGCGATGCTATTCTCAACAGAACTAGTGATAACACTATTTTTTCACAGATTCTCTTTTTAGACAATCTAACGAATGACCCTAATCAGCAAGGATACAATTTCCTCTATGGAGAATCTTTATCTAGTGCATCCAAAGAAAGGCCGACCATATTTATTAATAGTGCAAACAATACTGTTGAAACACCTAGTTCTGTTGGTAATAATATTCTCTATCTTCTTCAATACGATAATCCTATCAAATGGGAAGTAACTCTGAAGTATTCTGTTGGTCCTTTGGAAGTCTATTCTACTGAAACTGTGACTGCATCACTACCTTCTTTAAATGTTTCGAGAATACATCGCCCAGCTAGGTTTAAATGAATTATACGAAGACCATTTGTAACCATTCTTGAAGTACAGCAACAATTAATAAAGCCTAGAACAACCTATAAATCTTAGAGATGGTGATGGAGCAGATATTTCGCAGTATATTTTGGATAGGAGTTATTTCGATTGCTAGTTCACTCTTCATCGATTATGCTACTTCCATAGAATATTTTATTCTAGCTTTCTTTGGAGGTATCTTAATGGTAATTTATTCCCTCTATGAACAGTATTTACTTAAAATATCACAAACACCAGTAGCACCAGTTCCACAACTTAATATATCTCCAAAATCACCACAACCAGCCGTTGTTGCAAAAAAACTTGTTCCACTTAAAGAAATTCATGCCTTTGATTTACCATCGTCTTCTCCTTTACCCTCTAAACAAGGATTTTTTACACGACTCTTTTCACATTTTCATCACAAACCTACAGCAAAACAAACATCAACTGGTTTGTCTATAGCTTCCCTAGATAATGTCAAGGAGCTTTTTAGTGCTGATCTTCACTTACAACAACAGCAAAAAATAGGCACTTTTCAAAGACCTATCACTTCACAACCAGTTAACTTTTCCAGATCTCTACAGCAACCAAAAACTCAAGCATCTGCATCTGTACCACAACATCCTTTGTTACAACCGATTTCTTCTGAGCAACTCTTGCCTTTTGAAGAAGGATTAGAACATTATGTTCCAACTGGGGCTGAACAATTAGCTCATGATCATCATAATCGCTATGCGGAAGACCGTGAAGTCATTTCACAATCTTCTGACACGCGGTACCAACAGGTCAGTCAGCAGAGAACACCATTATCATCACCACATCATCTCTCTCTGCTGCACTACCTGCATTATAAGGACCGCAAACATGAAAAATATCTCTTTATTGTACTCCTTTGTGTTAGCCTTCTTTTGATAGGTATTAGTCTCTTTATTTCCTTCCAAGAGTATATTGCTTTTGTAGTAAGCCTGCTCTTTTTAGGTTTAATTCTTTTGAGTGCTTCTGTTGCTGAACTTATTCATCTGCATAAACATCCTTTGACCACCTTATTATCTCAACAACCAATACAGAATTCATCACTAGAACCAGTATTACCTAAGACTACAGATAAACCAGCACAACAACCAGTAGTTCAACCAACAAAACCTATTGCATCACAACAAACAGCTCCAGCAGCTCAACAACCATTATCATCCCAGAGTACAGAACACCTCTCTACATTAATTGCTTATGTGCAACAATCCTTAGAGCAAAAATACCCTCCAGAAGCTATTCGCACTGCAGCACAACAATCTGGATGGCCTGCACCCCTTATTGAACAAGCACTCTTGATAGCACAACCTAAAACTGCCAAAAAAAAGAAAGTTATGACTTTACTAGTCCTAGTAGTAGCACTTATTGTTTTATTACTCCTCTTGAACAGCTCTGATATGTTTCTTCTTCCTTACTGGGTTTCTTCCCTAAGTGATGCATCTCCACAATTTTATTTTATCATGATAGGTATTTTTCTGCTAGTTATTTTTCTTTTTGTAAGGAAAGTAAAAAAAGCGTATCAAGCAAAACAAATACGTTATAAAGTTGCTGAAGACAAACAAGTCAGTGCAATAAAGGAGGAATTACTACATATGCCTGCTACTCTTGTTCGAGGAACCTATGAAACTGATTTTGACAAGCTTTATAGACTTATCTCTGAGAAGCAAAAACTCACTATTACTGAAGTATCACAAGGATTTAATGTCTCTAGAAAAGAAGCAGAAGAGTGGGGGAAAATTTTAAAAGAGCAAGGTTTAATAGAGCTACATTATCCAACAGTAGGAGATCTTGAATTACTATGGAAAAAATAGAAGATTATACTATAAAAGTAGATGACATGGTAGTCCCAGTCACCATTTTTGGTGGCAAGAGTATTATGAAGACCTATTCTGTAGCTGTGCCTACAGTTGCTCCTGCCACACGCGCTTTAATGAATTATATCAAACATGGCTTAATCAGTGAAGTTTCTGTTAGCACTGGAGAAATGTTAGATCCTAAGGCCATTGTGCAACTTAAAGAAAAGTTTAGCAAGCGCGCAGTTACTCTCTTGAAAGATAAGCTTCCCAATATCACTGCAGAAACTTCCACACTTTTAATTAATGTTTTAATGCAGGAAATGTTGGGACTTGGAGATGTAGAATATCTCTTGAATGATGAAGCACTAGAAGAGATTGTCATTAACTCATCCAGCGAACCTGTTCGTGTCTTCCATAAAAGATATGGATGGCTAGAGACAAATATTACTATGGAAAGTGAGGAGAAGATTTTGAACTACTCTAATATTATCGCGCGTCGTGTAGGCAGACAGATTACTACCTTAAATCCTTTATTAGATGCACACTTAATCACTGGAGATCGTGCCAACGCTGTACTTTTCCCGATATGCACGAAAGGTCACACTATCACTATTCGTAAATTTGCCAGAGATCCTTGGACCTTGACTGATTTCATCAAAAACAAAACTGTTAGTTCTAAAGTATTATCTCTTATTTGGCTAGCAATCCAATATGAAATGAATATCTTAGTCAGTGGCGGTACTGGTAGCGGAAAAACTTCTTTCCTGAATATTGTCATGCCTTTTATGCCACCAAATCACAGAATTGTTAGCATTGAAGATAGTGTTCATGGTGATTCTCTAATTCCTTATGTTGAGAACGGTAAACTTCATCGTAAACCTATTGGAAAAATTATAGATTCTTATCTTGCTAAACATCAACAGACTCTTGCAGATGGAACTGAAATTACCACTAAACATAATCTACAGATTTATACTCTGTCTAAAGAAGGTAAAGTAGAACTGCATAAGCCTTCTTCACTAATTAGACATAAAGTCAGTAAACCTCTTTATACTGTTACAACAACAAGCGGAAAACAAATAAGGGTTACTGGAGATCATTCTCTCTTCTCTCTTGTTGATAATAACATAGCTGCGGTGAAGTGTGTAGATCTTCAAGTTGGAGATTTCTTGGCAACTCCACGTACTCTTCCTTTTGCTGGAACCTCTGTTCACTTTGATTTAATAGACCACCTCGCATCATTTAAGGACTGTCAACTTACCGGAGTTGGATTGGGAGCTATTTTAACGCCCTATATTTCCCAGTTACAAAGACATCGTTCTAAAGCACAAGTTTCCTCTTATATTCGTAATGAACGTATCCCTATTACTCTTGTATTACAACTAGGTGTTGAAATCCCTCAAGAACTTCGCTCTTCTCTTCGTATAGTTCCTTTACGAACGAGTCAGTCAGGTTATATAGGCTTACCAGTAAAGATATCTATAGATCATCATTTAGCATGTTTGGCAGGACTATGGTTAGCAGATGGTTCTTATGATATTAACTCTACTATTTTTAGTGTTGTAGAACCTGAATGTAATTTCTTTGTTCAGCATATTGCTAAAACTCTCTGTAATACTACTCCGAAATTACACAGTGATGGATTATCCTTAATGATTCATTCAAAAGTTTTTAAAAGATTTTTTACTGATGTTTTAGACCTTCGAGGAGATGCATATACTAAACGTGTTCCTGCATGGGTATTTACTTTACCAGAAAAAGAACTTGCTTATTTCTTACGGGGCTATTTAAGTGGAGATGGATGGCCACGTGATAATGATGTAGCAATTGGCAGTTGTTCATTAGGTTTGTTACAAGATACTCAACATTTATTCTTACGATTAGGTATCTTATTCAGATTTACTAGAAACCAATATGAAGACAAGACATACCAAGGATTTATTTCCGGATCACCATTTTTACAACGATTTTTAGATTTGGGAGGATTTATACAAACACGACAAAATATTAAATTACGTGCAGCAATAAAAACAACACCAAAAGAAAGCTCTGACGTTATTCCTTTGAGTAAACCCTCTTATCTTCTCTTAAAACACTCTCTAGGTAATACCTTTAAAGAACAGAAAAATTACACTACTTGGAAATCTTGGCAAGGCATGTACTCGAAGAGTCACATAGGACGCTCTATGCTTCAAAAACTTCTTACAAAATATTTACCTATTCATAGCTCTCTTGTTTTACCTCCTCTCCTTCAACCTGTTGAATCGCTTGCGTTTAATGATATTTTTTGGGATAGAATTATTAGTGTTACTCAAGAAACTTTTACGGGATATGTCTATGATCTTTCAGTACCTGGCACTGAAAACTTTATCTCTGAGAATATTATGTGTCATAACACCCGAGAGCTCCAATTGCCCAAATACCTCTACTGGTGTCCGTTAACGATTCGCCAGCCAAATCCAGAAGGAAAGGGCGAAGTTTGCATGTATCCTGGTTCTTACTTTCTTTCTGGTGAGGGTGAACTACGCGAAATCTCTTCGTATGTTGAACAAAAATTAGCGCAAGGCAATAAGAAGAAACTCAAAAAGAACGTTGTTTCTATAGAGGGAGATGGGGACACACTTCTCGCTGGCAATCCTCGTACGTTGACCTACTCCAAAGAAACTATTAAGACTTTTTCAAAGATTACTGATCGGGAATATATTTGCACTATCACCTGCGCTGATGGCACCACATTCTCAGTGACTGAAAACACTAAACTACCTGTGTTAACGAAAGAAGGGAAGATCGCTTTGCTTAATCCTTTCGCCATCAAAGAACAAGGAGGTCATATTCCTTTATTTACAAAAATCAATGTGGACGCGCAACCCCAATCTATCAAGCTCTTTGAGACTTTTGATAGGAAAGATATCTACGCATGCGATATCAAAAAAGAGTATCATCTCCTAGAACAAGACCTTAGAAAACACTATACTCTTCAAACATTGGCAACCTCTTGCGGTATTACAAGACAATCATTCAATTATTATCGAAGTACAGGCATTGTAAATATGCACACCCTTAAGACGCTTGCCTCTCTGTCATCTAATTATCCACTGGAGTATTTTGAAAAAAACATTCATTATCTCAAGGGAAAGGGAGCAACGGCAAACTGGGTGACCATACCTCGCATTGTTGACGAAGATCTCGCGTATTTCGCTGGTTTTGTCCTTGCCGAGAAATACATTAATTCTAATAGAATCATCATTTCGCAAAAAGAAGAAATTGATTATGTTTTGCAGCCGCTAGCGAAGCGATTATTTGAATTGCCGTTCGTACATACCTTAGACCACAAGAAAGAATATCATCGCTATGGCTTGTTTTCTACAGTTATCGCAGTCTTGATGAGAGATATTTTTCACGCAAGAAAATCAAAAGATCTTAATACTCCTCAGCTCATCATGCGATCACCGGATGAGATTATCGCGTCTTTTCTAGCTGGATATATTGATGGTGATGGAACTATTCGGGAAGGAAGCCTTTCTTGCTCTTCTATCAGCGAACCTCTTATAAGGGGATGCAAGTATCTTCTTACACGATTGGGCATTCGATCCTCTTTCTCAATTCAACCACCTCGTGGTTATGGTCATGAGAAACTTTATGCCCTTGATATCTGCACAAGAATCGACGCGCAACGAGCTTGTACCTTGCTTCCCTTTAAAAAACAAGACAAGATCGCCAAGGCGCGATGGAATATAGCAAAGCAATTTGAGGAAGGCACAGTTAGAAATAGAATTCCTTTCTCTCTGATTCATAAACCTCTCACAACATTAAAGAACTATCTTACAACGAAAGAGCGTTATCGTTTTATGTATCGCTACTTCGAAAACAAAGAAAGCAGCATGGCGCGAACCAGGCTAGGGGAACTTGTAGCTTTACTTTCCTTACGAGTCCACACAACAAAAGAGGAAGAAGACAGTCTCCGCACATTGAAAGAACTTAGCAATGAAGACATTGAGTATGTAGAGATCACTACTGTGTCTATCAAGAAAAATACCAAACATATTCCCAGTTATGATTTAACTCCAGAACATTCGAAATACTTTATTGCGGGTAATGGAAATTTTACGTTAGTTGAAGACACTATGCTTGACTTGTTAGTCAACTCTTTGCGTATGAGGCCGGACAGAATTATTTTAGGTGAAATGCGTAAGAAAGACCAAGCTTCAGTACTGTTTGAAGCGATGCACACTGGTCACTCAGTGTATGCTACTGTGCACGCTGACTCGATTGCAGAAACTATTGATCGTCTGATTAACCCGCCGATTGAAGTTCCAAGAAACTTGTTAACAGGTGTGCATTTGAATGTTGTCATGTTTAGAGATAGAAGAAGAGGTATTAGAAGAGTCTTCCAAGTAGGTGAGTTTTTACCGACTATGGAAGAAGGCACTGCTTCTGTCAAGCCTAATATCCTTTATCGCTGGAAACCTGGAACTGATGAAGTAGTGGAACATTCTTCTTCAGTACGTATTTTCGAAGAATTAAGCAGACACACTGGACTAACACTACCACAAATCGAAAAAGACATGCTCCAGAAACAAAAAATACTTGATTGGATGGTGGCTAATAATATTCGTCACGTCGACCAAGTGGGAGAGTTAATTCGTAATTACTATATAGATCCTGAGACTATTATCTCCAAAGTTGGAGGAGCCTAATGATTAAGATCCCCTTTGCTTTTTTGCCTCCGCTGTTATTGTATAAGTACTCGCGTTATTTTCTAGGCTTTTCAGAAAAACTAGAACCGCGATTTCACTTTCTTACTTTAAACTTAGAACAGACTGAAGCACGCATTAAACCTCTTGAATATATCAGCATGTGTCTAGCTTCTATCACTGTATTTTTTGCATTCTGTTTAGTGATTTGTTTCTTTATTGTTGCGTTAGGAGT
>JAUXTV010000082.1 GCA_030679025.1 Candidatus Woesearchaeota archaeon | reverse complement strand
CCGCCGCCAGCGCCCTGCAAAGGGGCGGCCTGATCGAGTACCACCGCGGCGAACTCACCGTGCTGGACCGCAAGGGGCTTGAAGCCGCTGCCTGCAGCTGTTACGCTGCTGACCGCCAGACCTACGCCGAATTGCTGGCTTAGGAAGCCCTGGCCAGGCAAGCCTGCCGGACGGCTTGAATGTGCGCTAGCGCACGGACGCCAGGGCACAGAGCATCTATAAATCGGGAACAGCGGCACCTGACCCGAAACGCGCAGCCCTACCGGCTGCGATCCTGATCGCCATGGTCGCCCCTTCTTATTTGACCCTGTTGCAGTGAGAGCGACAACATGACTTCACGCGTTTCCCGCAGCGCACCGCAGCAAACCCCTGGCGCGCACAATGCTGGCAGGCGGTCCGGCCACGGTGACACGCCCGAGATGGCGCTGCGCCTGAATTCGCTCATCGGAAGCGACGCTGTCATGGCCACCACAGGCCCGCATGGCGACAGCGCCCTGACCACCGCTTCTCCCCCAGGGCCGCCCCATCGGCACGACGACATAGCCCCCGCCGACTGGGATGTCATGTTTGCCGCCGTGCAAGCCCGGCTGCGACTGGCTGTTGGCGAGCAGCTGGGGGTCCTGCCGGAAACCCCGTCACACTCGGCGGGCCTGTCTGCCAGTCTGGTCCAGGCCATGGTGCTGGACTGCGTGAGCGCCCTGGACCAGCTCCATGCGGCACTCAAGCAGGAACGCAGTCAACGTCCCCCGCCCTGAGCGCGCCTCACAGGCCGGACAGCAGCACCACATTGCCGCCGGCCGCCGTGGTGTTGACCGTCACCGTCTGCTCGGTGCAGAAACGGTACAGGTAGTGCGGACCACCGGCCTTGGGACCGGTTCCCGACAGTCCCTGGCCGCCGAAGGGCTGCACGCCCACCACCGCACCAATCATGTTGCGGTTGATGTAGATGTTGCCGACATGCGCGGCCGCGGCCAGGACCTGGGCACGCGCGTCGATGCGGGTCTGTATGCCCAGCGTGAGGCCGTAAGCCAGCGCGTTGATCTGGGCCATGACCGCCTGCGGCTCGCCACGCCAGCGCACGATCTGCAGCACCGGACCGAAGACTTCCTGCGTCACGTCGGCGATGCGGGCCACTTCAAAGGCGCAGGGCGCGATCAGGTGGGGCAGCGGATCCGCTATCAAATGACTAGCGCCTTGCGCCCATTCGTCAATGGGAAACACCTGCTTTGATGCGGAAGCCAGGCGCTGCAGCCGCTGCCCGATGGCGTCGCAGGCCGCACGGTCTATGAGCGGCCCGACGTCGGTGGCCAGATCGGCCGGATCACCGAGCACCAGCTCCTTGACCGCGCCCCTGAGCATGGCTATCACGCGATCGGCAATGGCTTCGTGCAGACACAGCAGGCGCAGCGGCACGATGGGGCCGTCCCTGGCGGCCAGCCGCGCGGTGAATGATTTTCGCGACGCGGGTCGAGCCGGTGAAAACCACGCCGGCGATACCCGGCGCCGCCACCAGCGCCGCACCGACGCTTTCGCCGGGGCCGTGCAGCAGTTGCAGCGCGTCTTCGGGCACGCCCGCT
>JAUXTV010000065.1 GCA_030679025.1 Candidatus Woesearchaeota archaeon | reverse complement strand
AGAAGAAAATGAATTAATGGAAACTTACAAGATCAAAGAAAAATCAAAGGAAGTATTCATCAAGGGTGTCAAGGGAATAACACAGGTCTTGCCAGTAAAGAATAATGAGGAATATGTAATCATCACTGCAGGTTCAAACTTAAAAGATGTTATTGAAATTGAGGAAGTAGATGAAACAAGAACGACAACAAACAGCTTGTTCGAAGTCTTGAAAGTCTTCGGTGTGGAAGCTGCTCGTCAAAATATCATCCGTGAAGCGCAAAGAGTGATTGAAGACCAAGGTCTTGATGTAGATATCAGGCATATCATGTTCATTGCAGATGCTATGACTACTTCCGGTACTATCAAAGGTATCACTCGTTCAGGTATCACTGGAGAGAAAAAGTCAGTACTAGCTCGTGCAAGTTTCGAAACTCCTCTCAAGCACTTGATTAATGCGTCTATTATTGGTGAAGAAGACGATCTCAATTCAGTAATTGAAAATGTAATGCTCAATCAACCAGTCCCTCTTGGAACAGGTCTTCCAGAGTTAGTGACTCGTGGTAAAAAAGAAACAGCAAAGGAAGGTAAGAAATGACTGTCGAAGATTTAAAAGCCGCATTGAAAAATGAAAAAATGACTATAGGTACGAAAGAAGTAATAAGAAAGCTCAAACACGGACAAGTAAAGAAAGTCTTTGTAGCAACTACTTGCCCAGAAGCAGTTCGTACAACAGTAAAGAGATATGCATCCTTAAACAAAATAGAAGTAATTGAAGTGGCAGTACCAAGTTCTGAAATTGCGCTCTTGTGTAAAAAGAATTATCCCATTAGCATTCTCAGTTGTTAGCGATGGAAAAGTACGATCTGCAGAGTATGGGGCTTATTTCCCTATTCGAAAAAATTACGCAAGCTCACGCCAAAAGGTTTTTTACAGATAAACGTGGTCAGTTAGTCTTTATTGTTCAAGAAGGACAGGCTGGCAAAGCCATAGGTAAGGGCGGCATGAATATCCAGAGATTGCAAAAGCTCTTCAAAAAGCGCATCAAGGTTGTTGAATTCAATACAGATCCAAAAGAGTTCGTCAAGAGTTATATCGCTCCTTTGGAAGTGGAAAGTATCACAGTAAAAGAAGATAAAATGACTTTAACCAGTCGAGATACCAAAGTCAAAGGCATGCTCATAGGTCGTGAAAAGCAGAATTTGAAAGAGCTCAACATGGTAGTGCAAAAGTTCTTCAAAATCGAGGTCTTGGTAGAATAAAACTAGTAAAAAGAACACAGGACGCGAAATCTTTATAAAGCATCCTTGCAGTCCCTCACCTACAAAATGGCTAAAAAATCGAACGGTTTAAACGCGGCAAAGAAGCTCAAAAACAAGAGAAAACATTTCCAATGGGCTGACTCAAAGTATGTACGCCGTGTGCTAAACTTAAAGGCAAAATCTGATCCTTTACAGGGTTCTTCACAAGCTCGTGCTATTGTTATTGAAAAGCGTCAATTAGAAGCTAAGCAGCCAAACAGTGCGATGCGCAAATGTGTTTTCGTACAGCTGATAAAAAATGGTCGTCAAGTAACAGCATTCTGTCCTCGTGATGGAGCTATCAAAAAAATCGATGAACATGATGAAGTAATTATCGAGTGTATTGGTGGTGCGAATGGACGTTCTCCTGGTGACTTGCCCGGTGTACGTTGGAAAGTTATCAAAGTTAATGATCAAAGCTTGGACGCATTAGTTCGCGGCAAGATTGAGAAGGGTAGAAGATGATGAATTTAAAACTATATGATCGATGGGACTTGACACAAATAGAAGTAAAAGATCCTGGTCTCAAAAATTATATCAACTTGTCTCCCGTCTTAGTGCCAAGAAGTGGCGGTCGTAATGCTAAGCATCCTTTTTACAAGAACAAATGTAACATTGTTGAACGCTTGATGAATCACTTGATGATCTCAGGTCACAAAGGTAAAAAACATTTTATCTCATCTGGAGCATACGGCGGTAAAAGTCACACTGCTTTCAACATCGTAGAAAAAACATTGATGATGATTGAAGAAAGAACAAAGAAAAATCCTATTGAAACATTAGTACGTGCTATTGAAAATGCAGCGCCTCGTGAAGAAATCACAACTATCGAATATGGTGGTGCCAAATATCCGCAGGCAGTCGACTGTGCTCCGCAGCGACGTGTTGATTACGCTTTGCGCATGATGGTTCAAGGTGCAGCGCACAAAGCATTCGGAGAAAAAATCAAAGTCGAAGAAGCTCTAGCTGATGAAATCATGAAGGCAGCAGCTTGCACCAATGCAAGTAATGCAGTAGCAAAGAAACTAGAATTAGAACGTCAAGCTGATGCAGCAAGATAAGCTAATAAAAGTTATTTTTCTATAACACAAACATATTCTATTGCTTGTTCATATTCTTTAAAATCCAAAGTACTCGTTGTAGCATCAGACTTATAGCTTCCATCAGTTATGGTAAATCTATTAATATCAAGTTCTCGTAAAGTAGTTGCTAATTCTTCAACAGTTAACATCGCTGCCATAGCACCAAGATAATCTCTGACTAATGCAGGAGTTTTCCATCTGGATTCTCCAATCCTGTCCAAAACAGTTTTCCAATCTGCATCTCTCTTCAAGTCTCTGATATAGATTTTTCCACCGTCTCGTAATATAGAGTGCATTTGACGAAGAGCTTCTTTAGGATCTCGAAATCGATGAAGAGCATTTCTACAGACAACATAATCCATAGATTTTTCATTTTTGCCAGGTCTTGTTAGATTATAGACACTTCCTTGAACAAATCTAGCTCTTCCTGTAATAGCGCTTGCAGCATCAACAATTTCAGGCATAGGATCACGAGCAGCTGGATTTGGAAGAGAAAAAGTATAGCCTCCACATGCATATTCTCGTATGATTTTCTCCATGATTTCTTGTCGTTTATTTTCTTTATTTTTATTTGCTAGTGCAATCATATCTGCAGAAACATCTAAACCAAAGATCATCCCTATAGTCTGTTCAGCCAATGTTAGAGTTAATAATCCAGAACCACATCCAACTTCTAAAATTCTACGCTGGTGTTGTGGGTCATCGCTATATTGAGTTCGTAACCTGAAATCTTCTGCTATTCTCTTATAAGTTTCTCTTCTTGATTGTAAACCTAGATCATTGTAAGCTTGAGCAACTTCTCCTTCCATAGCTTCAGAATCAAAAATACATAATCTTTCTTCTAAGGTTCTGCCAAAAAATGTATAGATTGCTTCAGCTAGACTTTGTGTATGTTCTAAATCTCTTCTGAATGTAGGAGGATTAAGAGTCATAGGAATTAGAACCCTAGTTTCCTTGCAATCTCATCTAGACGTTCAGGAGAGCACAATACACGTAAAGAAGAGGGTGCATTGATCAAGCCCAAAAGATTAGCTACTCTAAATTGTCCATTATTCTGTTTTATACCACGAAGAACTGGTCCTTCAAAATCACGTCCTGTAATATCAAGATTTCCTATAAGTATACGAATCTCATGTGCAGAAGGTTTGATAAGCCGAACATCATAACCATTGGCACCTTCATAATCTATAGCTTGTTTTTGCTCAATTTCATACATTCTTGAATTATTGCTTGTTGCAATAGATATACCAAATGTAGCTGCAGCGGCTATTGCAGTTCCATAAATGTAGCTTGTTTTTTTCATGTGTTGTTCCTCCATTATGTAATTACTTGTTAGTAGTATAATACAGAAAGAACTATATAAATAAGTGTAGTAACCACCACTACAACAAAAGAGAAAGGTTTAAAACAACTCTATATAGAGTGAGAATATGCAAAAAGACCAATTAGAACAAATAGGATTAAGTCCAAATGAAGCAAAATGCTACAGAGCATTAGTAAGAGAAGGATCTGCTTCTGCAAATGAAATTTCTCGAAGATCTGGAGTGCATAGAGTATCTGTATATGATGCCTTACGTGGATTAAGAGAAAAAGGTTTAATCAGTCAGATAACAAAAGCAAACAAACTACTCTTTGAAGCAGCGAATCCAGAAAAAATTCTAGAAATCATCAAAGAAAAAGAAGAAACTCTGAAAGAGACTAAAGAAATGATTCCTAATTTATTAGTACAATTCACTACAACAAAACAAAGACAAGAGATACATAGTTTTAAAGGAGTTGCTGGTATAAAAACAATTTTGCAGGAAATGTTAAAATCAAATACAGAGATACTTGACTTTGGTGCAGAATACAAAATCAAGGAATTCTTGCCTTACGAGTATCCAAAATGGGATAAAGAAAGAATCAGAAAAAAGATACATATGAGAATTGTAGCCAATAGTAAGATTAAACCTATCAAAATTGGTCTTACGAAAATAAAATATGTTCCCCAAGAATTTCATTCAGCAGTCTCAACGTACATATTTGACAAAAAAGTAGCACTCATCATGTGGGTAGAGAATCCCTTAGGAGTCCTTATTGAGCATCAAGCAGTATACGAATCTTATAAAAATTATTTTGAATATTTATGGAAAACAGCAACTAGGTAGTATAATCTATAAAATAGTAGAGAGTTTTACAAAATACTAGATCAAGTTAAGCAAGAATAAGCTTTTCTAAAAAGATTAAGGAATGCAGTCAAATCGAATAAATTGGGTACTTGGTCTATTTCCCATCATTCCTAAAACAGATCCATCTGGAAGAATAACTTTTGGAATAGGATTATCATTCTGTGAATAAACATAAAGTGAAACTGCTGGCATACTAGGTCTTTTTCCCATGATATTATTTTGTTGATAGTAGAGAGTAACAAGACTACTATTACTGGTGTCTATGATGAGGGGTGAAATAGGATTTATGGGATCTATGGTGTCGATGACTGCAGTTATCATACCTGTTTGCTGATCTATCAAAACTAGCTCTGATAATTGTCCTGCGGCTACAGTAGTAGTCTGAATAGCTACTAACAAATTTGCGAGAGAATAAATTGATTGAATATGCTGAATAGTAGAGGGTAAAAGTACTGTCCCTGGAATTGGAAGATTAATATTAAAGAGATGACCTTGAGTAATTGCATTGCCCTGGATATAAATAAATCCTGTCTCTAGTAAAGATTGAACCACACTCATTTGTGGAGGGAAAAATAGGGTTTGATGAGATGTGAAACTAGTTGGAGGATTACTACAACTATCAGGAGTTCCTTGTTGTAGAGAACAGGAAACAAAAAGAAGATTGAACTGTGGGTCGACATAGGCTATATACATCCTATTTTGGGATGATGAAGGAACAAGATTTAGCTCAAGAATATTGGTGAATGTTGTCAAAGTTTGAATATTTACGCAGCCTTGAGGCGTTAATGTGCATCTCTTAATATCAGAATAACTTATCCAAAAAAGAGTTCTAACGCCATTAGAAGAGGTCATGAGGCTTGGCATGTTTAAAGTCTCATCTATAAAAAATCCCCTATCATCTTGGGTATTCCATTGACCATCTGCTCCAAGATCATAGAGATACAACTCATCACGATTTAAATTAGCATTAAATAAAAGTATGCTAATATAACGAGAATCTGTTTTTTTCATATCAGTAATATTGAAAGATCCCATGGATAATCCAAGACGTTGTGTAATGACTTGAGTTACATCAGTATAATCACAGAACGGGGCCGTTGCTACTGGTTGAGCAGGAGTCGGTGCTAATCTCATTGATCGAACAGCATTGCTCTGCACTTGAGAATTTTGAGTATCGAACAGTACAACTACTATAAGAATAATCCCTAGTAACAATAGCATTTGCCATGCTGTTTTTCTCATAAAAAGAGGAAGGTAGAAAGATATATATATGTTTCTTTTTAGGTTTACAGAATGAAAAGGTATGTTTTTACAATTTTCTTGATATTATTCCTAGCAATAGTTTCAGTCAATGCCACATTATTTGCAGAAAAAATAAACTCTAATGATGTAAGAGTCATTAAGCATAGCTATTCAGCGGAATTTACATTGCCAAATAACGAAGAAGCAGTCTTTGGATTGCTTGATATCAGGACTAAGCCATTCTATCTTCCCTATGATAAAAAAGAGCTTTATACTTTTGAAGAATATCTTAATAATATCAAGAAAGCAAAATGGCTTCCAGATTTAAACCCATTAGACTATGCAACAGAAGAGCAATTAAAAGCATTCTATGATACTCTAGTTACAGAAATAAAAGTAGAAGACTATTATCGAAGAGAAACATCAGAAGATGGTCCAGTTTCAACACATTTTTACCTGAAATATAAAGGTAATGAATATTTAGCAAACAATGTAGTGATTGCCTATTACTGTCCAGATGCTAATGCTGACATTTGTGAAGAACCGTTAAAAAGAGCGGATGGAAATGCTGCTATAAAAAAGATTGAAATAAAATTTGCAGGAAAAGAAATAATAATGCAGTTATCATTTGACATGCAAGGCAAGATTATTGAAGAACAATCATCTATAGAAAATAAAAAAATAGCCATTAAAAAAGAGGCTGGAGACATTAGCGCGAAAAATATTATAGAACCAAAAATGAGAATGCTATCTGAAGCTTATCAAAATAAAAAATTTAAAGAAGCAAGAAAAAAGCTTGATGAATTTTCATTTGCGATGCAGAAGAGAGAAAAAGAGATAGAAAATTATAGAGATGGAAAAAGATATGATGAATCACTCGTCACAGTGATAACAACAATAAAGACAGTCACTCCAAAGTCTTTTTCTGATGACCGTAAGCTTCCATATATTCCATCAAGTCTACCAAAATCAATTATGGACGCGGATCAAATTGTCAAAAAAGAGAGAAGTGAAGCAAGAGATGTTATAGAATGAAAAAACAGCGATTGTTATTAATTGGCATTATACT
>JAUXTV010000050.1 GCA_030679025.1 Candidatus Woesearchaeota archaeon | reverse complement strand
TTTGTAATATTATTCCATATAGAAGAATATTACAATTCTGTCAGCGGAAATGGCTCAAATGGTGGAACTGAGCCGTTTGGATATAGTGCTTTGAACCTGACTTAAGCCGTTTTTTGGTTGATTTTTAAAAGAAGGAGTGATACTCTGAAAGTGTATTAATGATACATTTATGTCTGATTTAGTAAAACAAGCATCTGGTCGTTTAGAAAAAACAGAACTGGACCCGCCTCTTCAAAAAGCGGCTACTTTACTCTCTGATTTGATAGAGGCCGAAGCTTATGTAGGCGAAGTCTATTCTTTGGGATACGAAGAGGCGCTTGTACAAATTCATGATTTTGACAGACAGAAAGTTGGCGGGATACCAGCTCTTTCCTTTCTTTTGGCTACACGTATTACGCCAGGTGCCAGTATTGACGTCAGAGAAGAAGATGCTTCAGTTATATTGCTTCGCGTTCTTGATCATGCAAACTTACCGAACGCAGACGAGGCATTGCGTGTCCGTGTTGAAAATGCCCAACGAGTTAGTGGGGAGTTAGATAAAACTTGGGACCACAAAGATGTCATGGACGCAACTACAAATAACATTCTTAGCTATGCGGGCGTTCGCTGTCGAGTGCTTGGTACATTTTATGTTGCAGATATCAAGAATACCGAAGAGAAAGAATCCTTATACGCAATGATGTTTGGGTCTGATATTAGTAATTATTACCCGAATCGGGGTTTAAAAGTCTTTAAACCTAGGAGTAATGCTTTAGAAAAAATTGTAAACTATCGCGATCCTCGAACCCATAAAAACGAAAGGCGCTTAGTTCGTGTTGGTGAAGTCCGATATGCTTCCACTAATCGTCCATTTCAACAGATTTCGGGAGTGCCAGTATCTATTACACCAACCGACTTATTTGGCCAAAAAACAGCACTTTTTGGAATGACTAGAACTGGTAAATCGAACACTACGAAAATTATACTGAAGTCAATTTTCGAATTACGTTGGCATTCCGATCCTCAGAAGATTGGTCAGGTAGTTTTTGATCCAAATGGCGAATACGCTAATGAAAATGTACAGGATCAGGATAAAAATCAGAATCCGAACGCAATAAAGAACATTTGGATGGCTGGCCCATCGGAAGAACATGAAGATCTTAAAAAATATGTAATTACGTATGGTATTATTCCTCATCATCTTGATCCAGACCGAAGACTTATGCGTTTGAATTTTTATCTTGATGAGAATCTCGAAACTGGAAAGGAAATTATAAATGCTGCACTCTTCGCAGACACGACAAAATATATTAGTAATTTTCGTGATGTCAGCCTAGAGCCTCCTCAAGAAGGTGCCGAGTTTAGCGATATCACACGTTACAAAAGGCGCATACTCTGTTATCGTGCTTTGCTTGCGAAGGCGGAATTGCAACCTCCTGCTGGATTACATCCCTCAACTTCCGGTCTTTTTGGTAAGGATTTTCTTGAGCAAATGTCAGCAACGACAGGGCGAAATGCCATTAATTATCAGCGTGGCGCTACTAGCCTTAGTAGCACCACAATAACATGGTCACAACTCGCCTCCACTTTTAAAGATTTAGCAGATTACATAAGCGAATATGACCCACAGACGTCAGATGGTGCGTGGGCAGATGACGAGTTGAAGAAGATTCTAGAAATGTTTAGGTATGCGAATGGCTCTCGTGTTGTGGGTAGAATTAAAGAACAACACGATCATAGACAAAATAAGGACTACGCCGATGAAATATATGAAGAGATTTGCAATGGTCGCTTGGTTATAATAGATCAATCAAGCGGTGATCCTACGTTGAACAAAATCACTGCAGATAGAGTCATGCGAAAAATATTTGAAGGCAATCGTTCCGTATTTAGAGGCGGAGAAAATCCTAAAGAAGTTATTGTATATGTTGAGGAAGCGCATAATATACTCCCTGTCGCGGAAGACAAGAATCTCTCGGATGTTTGGGTTAGGACTGCAAAAGAAGGTGCTAAATATCACATAGGTCTAGTATATACAACGCAAGAGGTAAGTTCGATTCAGAAAAATATCCTACGTAACACATCGAACTGGTTTATTGGTCATCTCAACAATACCGATGAAACGCGGGAGTTGAAAAAATTCTATGATTTTGGTGACTTTGAAAGTAGTATATTAAGGGCACAGGACAAGGGATTTTTAAGGATTAAAACTCTTTCAAATCCCTATGTTGTCCCTGCTCAAATTCGTCAGTTCACTGTTGAGGGATAATATGCCATACGATGGAGAATTCGCTCACTACGGGCCACTAAATAGACTTGCTGAATCTGAACTCGTGAAGAGCTTGTTAAAAAGCGCTAGGATTTATAATCCAGAGTCAGAAAAAAAAGCAACACTTTCTCCTAAACAAATTCCAATAACTGCCGATAGCGACGAATTTCCGATTTTTGCTATAGCGATTGATGGAAGTTCGCCTGAGATTACTGTAAAAAACGGCTATCCTGGTGCGAGAGTGGGGTACTGCAGCATAGCTAGTGTATTATTAGATTTAGAAAAAATTGAAGAGCTTGATCAGCAAAGGCCGATTAATCCAATTGAATTTAGAAAAACACAAGAATCAACTGGAATCGACGCAGCCTTTCCGGGAAGCAATGT
>JAUXTV010000046.1 GCA_030679025.1 Candidatus Woesearchaeota archaeon | reverse complement strand
TACCTCCCTTTCTGCATCTTTTCTTTTAAAAATGGCGATAAAATGAGTGCCAATTTCCTCAAAGTCAGCAGTAGGCTCTTTGGACAAAATCAGTTTAATGCCCTTGCCCCATTTTTCAACAAAATGCACTTTATGCAGCATTTCTGCAAGTAATCCATTTCTTCTTTCTGATATATTGCCTTTCTTTATTCTCTCTATAGTCAAATCTCCATTAAGCAGCCCTGGGCTTCTTATTTCCAGCCTGTCCTTAAATATAGCAATATCTACAGAGTCATAACGATAGTAATTTCTGTGGCAGAAAGCATTTATTATCGCTTCCCTGAAAGCTTTTTGGTCAATTTCAGGCACATCTATCCTATACAGCCCTTCTATTCTCATTCCTATATGAATATTTTTTAGGATATATTCTTCTGCAGTTTTTATCAGATAGAATAAGTCGCCTGTAAAGTCCTGCATGTCAATTGATATTGTTGTGTCAGTTGTGCCAAAGACAGCGCATCTCAGCTTTGCATTAGGGAAGAACTTTTCCGGATTCCTTCCAAACAGTATTATTGCTGTATTCAGCAGCTTCTTGCGCGGATAAAGTTCCAGTTTTTTTAGTGAATTTTCAATTGTATCAAAGCCCAAGCCAGCTTTTTTTAAGAATATCCTCAGCTTCTTCTGACTAATGTCTCTTAAGCTAGCATCTTCACATATTTCTTTGTCCCATGCCATCTTGTCTTTGTTCTTTTCTAGGATCATTCTCTCCAATTCTTTGGTGCTTAGCTTTCTGTCTTCATCGCCAACTCTCATGTATGCTCTACCATAAGCATAATATGGTGTATCATTGCCCAAGAATTTTACATTAATGTATCCATTTGATGTTGTGATTTTTGGAAATATCTTTGGCTCAATATTGTCTGCTATTGTCTTTGATATTTCCCTGATTGTCCTTTCGCTTGTTGTTTGCTTTACGATCCTTCCAGAATTATTAACTCCAAAATAAACATTCCCTTCTTGTTGTTTGTTTAGCATTGCAGAGATTGAGATTATTGCCTCTTTTAATTCAGAAGTTGATTTCTTAAGTTCAATCGTTTCACTTTCTTTTAGCCTCTTCATAAGTTCATCTTTTTATAAAATACGGCTATTTATACCTTTGTGCGGGTTTTCGGAAATAATAACACAT